>JANNNS010000023.1:0-6895 GCA_031398645.1 Acidobacteriota bacterium | reverse complement strand
TTTATCGCAGGCGGCTGAACTCCGTGAAGCAGCAGCACGGCACGGAAGAGAGCGGAGAAGCTGGCAAGGCTGTCTCCCATAAGGTTTTTCAGTCCCTCGACCGAAGCCGATGCAGGAATATATTGCCTTCGCAGCTGGATCAGCTTGCTGCGTAGTTCATATTCCGCCTGGTGCCGCAGGAACACGTCCGATATCTTCAGGCCTGCCAATACATCCGTTCCGAACAGCACCTTGTGGGCGACTTCCATCTGGTGGAATTCGATCGGAAAGACGTCCGCTGCGTTCTGTAGTTCCGAAACGGTGAAATAGATCGGAACGGGATGGCCCATGCGGTGCCATTCACGAACGCTTGCGTGGGCGTTTCGCAGGTCCTCGGGAGCGATCCGGTGAAGAGCGATCATCAGATTGTAGTCCGACTGGTGCGGAATGAAATCGCCTGCGGCCGCCGAGCCATACAATATGACAGACGCAAGGTTCTTCCCGTGCGTTCCCTTAAGGTCATCGATAAAAGCTTCGAATTGGTGTTTCATCGTTTACCAGTCTCCTCCTGCTCCGCCTCCGCCAAAGTCTCCGCCGCCGCCGAATCCGCCCCAGTCAGATCCACCCGAAGAACCACCCCAATCACTCGAAGATGAGCTTCCAGAACTGCCGATAGCCGAGCCGATGATCCAGGGCAGAGCACCGGCCGCACCACCGAAGCCTCCGCCCCATCGATCGTTATCGCGACCTGATTTCCCGCCTCCACCACGATTTGACCAGATGATCAGTATTACGACCAGCAGTACGGCAAGGCAGCAGAAGATAGTAAATATACTTTGCGGAGTACCATCGCGACGCGTTCCTGACGGGCTTGCAGCGGGTTGAGGTACAGTGCCTGTTCGCACGGATTCGATCCTGGCTATGTACGCGTTGATGGTGTCGGCGATGCCTTTAGCGTAGTTTTGCTTTCGGAATTCAGGCACCAGATATTGCCGCTGCAGGTTGCCGACTATTCCATCCGGCAGTTCGTCCTCGAGGTCTTTGCTGACCTGGGTGAAATACTTTCGGTCGTCGACGGCGATAAAGAGCAGGGCACTTGGATTGTCGTCTTCCTTTGACCCTATCTTCCAACCGCGAGCGACGGCGAGGGAATAGTCGAAGATCGGCCGATCGCCGGTCGTCCTCACGACGGCAACGGCGAGTTCGACGCCGGACTGGGTCTTGTAATCTATTACACGCTTTTCGAGGGCCGCTTTTGTGGCCGCGTCGATGACGCCGGCGTAGTCATTTACCGGGCTGGTCGGTGCCGGCAAAGGCGAAGTGTTTTGTGAAAATGGAGCGTCCGATTGAGCAAACGCAGTTATGGTGCTGAAAATAGCGATCAGCACTGCGAGTGAAAAAATCGGTTTTGCCGCGGCAAGTCTAATTTTCATTCAGTATGTACTGATTCTGCCAAATCTATTGAAAATACGAAAGGACGGCGGGCGAAGTTCCGTTTATCGCTTACGGACCTCTTTGATGGTGCCGCGAAATATCCTTAGGACCGAGCGGACAGTTCGATCGGCGTTTGCGAAGGCGAGAAGTTCCTCTTCGGTCGGGTTTTCAGAGAGGATAGGGATCTCGACCGCCTCGGGTTCTTCGAATACTGGCGGCGAATAGACCGTAGTCTCGCGTGCCGGAGCGGCGGCTGTCCCGTTGCCATTCACATAACCTGCGGCCTCGGCTTGGCCTCGTTTCCTGAGGGCGAAAGCGGCGAGATCGGCAGCGTGCGGGATCGGTTTCAGGTCGTCGCCGGTATCTAGCAGACGATTATCGAACGCGTTGTCTAGCCATTCGTCGTCGGCGTGCTCCAGGTCTTCGGATGAAATGTCGGGCAGCGGCAGATCGATCGTGTCGAGGAAGCTGAGGTCGTAGCCGTACTTTGGCGGCTCTTCGATCTCAAGCGGTGGGGGCTCAAAAGGCTCACCGGCGAACTCTTCTGGTTCTGAGAGGTTTGAAGGTTCGGGAAAGTCCGGTTCGATCGGTTCGCGTACATCGACCGACGTAAGTTCAATCGGCTCATCAAATACAGGAGCAGGTGGTGTAAACGCTGGCGGTTCTTTAGCCGCGGGAGCCGCGTTCAAAGTTTTTTTTTCCTCAGTGGCTGCCGAGGCCGGGATGCCGTTTGATAATCTCTGTTCCAGTCCGGCGATGCGTTCGAGCAGGGTTTCGACGGCGGTCACGCTTCGCATTTCGATCAGCTTTACGAGGCCGATCTCGACGACGTAGCGTGCCTGCGTTGCCTCGCGGAGCTTTGTTTCCGTTTCGGCGAGAGAGTTAAAGAATCTCACCAGATCTGACTCGGTAAAGTTGACCGAATGTTCGGCCAGTTCGGACGGCGTTAAGGCTGCGGATTCGGAAAGCTTCTCGTCGCCGCCGGACACCTTGAACACGAGCAGGTCGCGGAAGAGCGAGAGCAGGTCGCGGCAGAAGCTTCGCAGATCGTGGCCGCGGGCGGTCAGGTCGGCGACGACCTCAATGGCAGTTTTGGGCTGTTTCGCGGCGATGGCCGAAAGCACTTTGAGCAGCAATTCAGAACCGGCCAGCCCGAGTGCCGAGGTAACGTCTTTTACCGCAATGGCCTCACCGGAAAAGCTGATCACCTGGTCAAAATTCGACTGTGCGTCACGCATCGAGCCGTCGCCCGAGCGTGCTATCTCCTTCAACGCGGCGTCATCGACGTTTACCTTTTCGGCATCGGCGATCAGCTTTAGGCGGTCGAATATCTTCTGCAGGGCGATGGTCCGAAACTCGAATTCCTGGCACCGCGACAGTATCGTTTCGGGCACCTTGTGCAGCTCGGTCGTTGCCATTACGAACACCACGTTCGGCGGCGGTTCTTCCAGCGTTTTTAGCAGGGCGTTGAACGACGATTTCGACAGCATGTGGACCTCGTCGATGATAAACACCTTATAGCGGTCGCGTGCCGCACGGATGTTTATACCTTCGAGGATGGTGTCGCGGATATCGTCCACGCCCGTGTGCGAAGCAGCATCGATCTCAAGCACGTCCATCGAACGGCTTTCCGAGATCTCGATGCACGATGGACACGCGTCCGCGTCGTCCGTTCGACAGGGCAGAATGTTCGGTTTATCGGTCTTGTGGCAGTTCAGGGCCTTTGCCAACAGGCGTGCGGTCGTCGTCTTACCCACGCCGCGAGCCCCCGAAAACAGGTAAGCATGATGCAGCCGGTCGTGCTCCAGGGCGTTACGCAGCGTCTGCGTAATACTCTCCTGCCCCGTAACTTCCTCAAAAGTCTGCGGCCTCCATTTTCTGGCAATTACCTGATAGCTCATCTTCGGTTCAGTCAATTGTAATGGCTAACCCAAGATTTGCCAAAAAGTAACTAACAGTTAGAGGTGTTAGTAACTGTTAGCGTGTTAGCGGTGTTATGTTAGCGGTGAACTTAGAATGGGACGCTGATTTGGTTCGGTTCCCCGAAGGGGATAAAATTAATAGCGTCGGGTAACACCTGACGATAAGATCAAAACGGATTCTGTTCTGTTCCCCGAAGGGGATAAAGTTAATAGCGTCGGGTAACACCCGACGATCAGATCAACAAACATATTCCGTCCCTGAAAGGGACGCACAGTATATGGCCCAAACGCATGTTTCGGTGTACCTGCACATCGTGTTCTCGACCAAGGATCGATTTCCATTTCTTACTCCCGAGATCGAGCCGGAGCTATTCGCATACATCGGCGGAATATTCAACAACCTGGACTGTCGACTGCTTGCTGCCAACGGTGCTGAGACGCACGTTCACCTGCTTACCTCGATCGGCAAAAAGACCCTGATCCCGGATCTTGTGGGTACAGTCAAGCGAGATTCGTCAAAATGGCTGAAATCTAAGAGTCCTATGCTCTCAAGGTTCAGCTGGCAGGACGGCTACTCCGCTTTCTCTGTTGGCCACACGCAGCTTCCAGAGGTTAAAAAGTACATCGCCAATCAAAAAGAGCACCATGCGAAACACCTCTTTGAAGATGAGATGCGGGGCTTTTATCGTAGGTACGAAATAGACTTTGACGAGCAGTTTGTCTGGGGATAGTGTTTGGAACCGGCTGTTGCTCCCCTTCAGGGAGCGAATCGTATCGTCGGCTCTGTTCGTAGGGTTACGCTCGAAGCTCGCTGCACCCTACGCTATTGAATTTGTCCCTTTCAGGGACGTGGCTTGTCTCGTACTTTGACTAACTAACAGTTCCACCTGTTATTACCTGTTAGTGACTCAAATCTATTTCCGGTCACTAACAGTAAATAACACCTCAAACTGTTAGTTAGCGACCGCGATCTGCGTTCAAAACCTCACTTTCTCACCTTTTTGCCTGTATCACGCATAAAACTCTTGACAATCGCTAAGACACCTGTATTATCTAATACTACGGACGTTATATTGTTACAAACGTTCGTTAATTTATGATCTTGAGGAGATAAACAAAATGAAATTAGGAGAATTACTCCCAAACCTTTCCGGTGTGAGGAAGGGTGGGCAGGGCTATGTCGCTAAGTGCCCTGCACATGGCGACCAGAGGCAGAGTTTGTCGTTGGCCGAGATATCGGGAAGGATATTGATGAAGTGTCATGCTGGATGCAGCACTGCAACGATCGTTTCTAAGCTTGGTATAGGATGGCGTGACCTTTTTGATAACAATATCAAGGTCCCGTCGATCTCATCGCTCGGAGCTTCGCGTGACAGGATCACGATGAAGCCGGAACGCCATATCGAAGGCGTCAGGTATTTTTCGAGTAAAGATTCAAAGGTGCACTGCGTTTATCCGTATATGGATGCGAACGGAGTGCTGCTTTATGAGAACGTCAGGTTCTATCCCAAAGATTTCAGGCCGAGGCGTTATGACGTTAACGGACAAGCGGTCTGGAACCTCGAAGGCGTAAGGCGTGTGCCTTACCGTTTGCCTGAGATAGCCGAGGCAGCGAAAAAGAACCAGGACATCTTTCTATGCGAAGGTGAAAAGGATGCCGATTCGATGTGCGAGCTCGGCTTCGCCGCATCGAGCTTTAAGAACTGGAACGAGGAGATGAACCGGTATATCGAAGGCTCTCACGTCGTGATAGTCCAGGACCACGATCAGCCGGGCGTGACACAGGCGAACGAAGCAGCCCGGGTCGTGTTGAAGTCGGCCGCTTCGCTCAAGGTGCTGGATATTTACGCTGGTCAGGAAATGCCTGAAAAACACGGCAGGGATATATCCGATTACATAATGCAATGCGTTCAGATCGAGGGAATGGACCTCGATGCGGTAAAGGAACGCATTTGCCTGAGCGTAGAACGGGCCGAGAACTGGAAAGACCCTGTGCCGGCAAGGCTGGACGAATACTTTGTCGTTCAATCCGGCAACGAATGGATGCAGCAGGCCAAGACGCAGCCGATACCGGAAAAGCTGTTCGGCGAGTTCTGGTTCGAGAACGAGATCTGCATCCTGTTCGCCGATACGAACGTTGGGAAGTCGATACTTGCAGTGCAGATCGCGGACGCTATAAGCAGAGGGATGAGGGCAGAGGGCGGAGGGATGAATCAATCCGAAACTCATCCCTCAACCCTCGTCCCTCATCCCTCAAACACCGTTCCGGCTCAAAAGGTCGTTTACTTTGACTTTGAGTTGACGGCAAAGCAGTTTGAGTCGCGGTTTTCGGAACGTCAAGAGGGCTCGGATACGTTTGTTAACCATTATCAATTCCACCGGAACTTTTACCGGGCGGAGATCAATCCGGGACGAGCGATATCGGGAAGTTTGAGAAGTTTGAAGACTTTCTGAACGCTTCGCTCGAATCGACCATTGTCTTTACCGGAGCAAAGGTCATCATTATCGACAACCTGACCTATCTGCGTGACGAGACCGAGAACGCGAGGAACGCTTTGCCGCTGATGAAGTACCTCAAGAAGCTCAAATCGGCACACGGCCTTTCGATACTGACACTGGCACACACTCCAAAGCGTGACGCTTCGAAACCGATCGGCAGGAACGATCTGCAAGGTTCGAAGATGCTCATCAACTTCTGCGATTCGTCATTCGCGATAGGTGAAAGCTCAAAACAGCCGGGACTGCGTTACCTGAAACAGATCAAGGCACGCAACACCGAGATCATCTATCACAGCGAGAACGTCCTGATGTCAAACATCGTGAAGGACGCGAACTTTCTGAGATTTGATTTCCTGGACACAGCAGCCGAGGCCGAACACCTCAGGGTGCTAAGCAGCAAACAGCGAGACGAGCATAAGGCCGAGGCAAAACGCCTTGCTGAAACGGGGATGAGGAAGAAGGACATCGCCGAAAAGCTGGGGATAAGTCCGATGAGCGTCAGTAGGTACTTGAAAGAAGCGGTTACGACTAACTAACAGTTTAGGGTGTTACTTACTGTTAGTGACTGATATCCAAATTGGGTCACTAACAGTAACAGCCGTAACACGCTAACACTTGCTAACAGGTCAAACTGTTAGTTAGTTTTTGCAAAATATGACCACCAGCATTAAGGCCATCAAAGACATCACGATCGAAGGCATCGACCTCGCGGATTATCCCGATCTGTGCGATGCCTTCATCGCCTCAGCCCGGTGGCGTTCGAGCGGCAGGGAATTGACCGAAGACGAACTCAGGCAAATAGACCCGGCTGAATCACAGGACGCGATCATAAGGGAAATATTGAGTGAATAGGACGAAAAGAGGCCGCCCTGGGATAGGCGGCCTCGAAGTCACGTACGTTAACGGCCGAAGCTTAGTGCTTCATTTTTCCGCCGAGGGATTTGACCAGGAAGCCGTTGATGTCGGCCTGTTCCTGTTTCTGTTTGCTCGTCGGTTAGCCTGCACCGTGGCCGGCTTTGGTCTCGATGCGGATCAGGATCGGGGCGTCGCCACCCTGTGCT
>JANNNS010000232.1:0-23749 GCA_031398645.1 Acidobacteriota bacterium | reverse complement strand
ATCGGTAATTTTCGATCACCTCTGTTCAAGGGTGTTCCAGATGGATCATACCTCTACTTCGTTCACGGCTTTTATGTGGAGACAGGTGCCGCGACTGCTGCGACGACTGCATACGGAGTCGAATTCAGCTCGGCATTGTTTCACAAGAATTTTCATGCGGTTCAGTTTCATCCGGAAAAATCCGGCTCGGTCGGCAGACGTATTCTAGAGAATTTTTTGAGCTTATGACAGAGATAATTCCAGCGATGGATTTGATCGACGGCAGATGCGTGCGTCTCGCCCAAGGCGATTTCTCGCGAAAAACCGTGTACGCGGGCGACCCGGCAGAAACTGCGACACGCTTCGCCGAAGTCGGTGTGAGACGAATGCATATGGTCGATCTCGACGGTGCAAAAACGGGCAGTCCGGCCAACCTTGCGGTTTTGGAACGTGTTGCGAAAACGCCAGGGCTGCTCGTAGATTTCGGCGGCGGCGTCCGAACTATGGAGAATGTCAGGGACGTACTCTCCGCCGGAGCATCGCTCGTCAGTATCGGAAGCATCGCCCAGCGTGAACCGGAGACATTCGCTCGTATGGTAGAAGCGTTCGGCCCGGACCGATTCCTACTCGGAGCCGATGCGCGAGATGAAAAGATCACGATAAACGGCTGGAAGACCGATACCGACGTGCCCGTCCTCGCCTTTCTGAGACGCTTTGCCGATCTGGGATTGAAGGACGCATTCGTCACAGATGTCAGCCGTGACGGCATGATGACGGGTCCGGCCCTCGGCCTGTATCGACAGATACGCGGAGCCCTGAATGAGATCCGACTGATCGCAAGCGGTGGCGTTCGCTCAATGGCTGACGTTGACGAGCTTGCGTCGATCGGCTGCGCAGGCGTGATCATCGGCAAGGCATTCTATGAGGGCGGCATCTCGCTGAAGGAGGTCTCAGAATATGCTGGCAAAGCGTATAGTACCCTGTCTTGACGTAAAGGACGGCCGCACCGTTAAAGGAACAAACTTCGTGGGTCTCCGCGACGCGGGCGACCCCGTGGCATTGGCGGAGAAGTATTCGGCGGATGGAGCTGACGAACTTGTATTCCTCGATATTTCAGCCACAAACGAGGGCCGAACCACTTTCGCCGAGATGGTCCGTCAGATAGCCGCCGTAATCGACATTCCGTTCACGGTCGGCGGAGGAATCTCATCCGCCGCGGACATCGGCCGGCTTCTCGAGGCCGGGGCCGACAAGGTGTCGATCAACACCGCCGCCGTCAAAGATCCGTCGATCCTGGGCGATGCCGCAAGGTGTTATGGCTCACAGTGCATCGTTCTTTCGGTCGATGCCAAGCGCGAAGATGGCAGGTGGCGGGTCTTTTTAAACGGCGGCCGCGTGGGCACCGATATCGACGCATTGGAGTGGATCGAAAAAGGAGTCGATCTTGGGGCCGGCGAAATTCTGCTTACCTCCATCAATGCAGACGGAACAAAAAAAGGATTCGATGTCGAGTTGACCCGAGCCGTCTCGTCGTCGGTTCCCGTGCCGGTTATCGCTTCCGGCGGAGCCGGAAATATAGACGATTTCGCCGAGGTATTTGTTCAAGGGAAAGCCGACGCCGCTCTCGCTGCAAGTGTTTTTCACTATGGGGAGATCGGCATTCCCGAACTCAAGTCATTTCTGAGAATGCGGGGGATCGAGGTGCGAATATGAACCTAAATTTTGATAAGTACACCGATGGTCTCGTGCCGGCGATCGTTCAGGACGCGGAAACCCGCGCCGTTTTGATGCTTGGCTTTATGAATGGCGAGGCGCTCGAGAAGACCCGGTCATCACAGCGGGTGACATTTTATTCACGTTCAAAAGGCCGTCTTTGGACAAAAGGTGAGACGAGCGGAAACTATCTCAGGCTCGTTTCCATGAGTGCGGATTGTGACGTGGATACCTTACTGATACTGGCAAGACCTGTCGGCCCCGTTTGCCACACGGGGGCCGCGACCTGTTTCAAAGACGAGAATCGGCCTGACTCGCTGCATTTCCTCAGAGAACTCGAGACCGTGATCGCAAGCCGTCGTTCGGAGCACTCCGATGATTCCTACGTTTCACAACTCTTTGCTTCAGGACTGAACCGGATCGCCCAGAAGGTAGGAGAGGAAGCCGTGGAAACGGTGATCGCCGCAAAGGACAATGATGTTGGAGCGCTAAAAAATGAGGCCGCGGACCTAATTTTTCACCTCTTGATCCTATTGAAAGAAAAAGGGTGTGGGCTGGAGGATGTTGTCGAAGTCCTTCGTCAGCGTAAAACGCCGTCACTTAACGACGCCACGCTTTGACGTCTCGATGAAGTCAACAAGCAGATCGACTTCGGCACAATCGGCTATCTCCTGGCGGATCTTTTCCACCGCCTGAGTCGTGTTTAGTTTCGCCGATAACAGAAGATGAAATGCGTGGTTGAGTTTTTTGATGGTTTCTGCGGAATAGCCGCGGCGTTTCATTCCGACGCGGTTCAGGCCAAAACACTTCGCGTGATTTCCCTGGATTATTGCAAATGGCGGAGCGTCCTTCACAACCACTGAATATCCGCCTATAAACGATTCCACGCCCACGCGGCAAAACTGATGGACGCCTGAGTAAGCTCCTACATTAGCGCGATCCGCAACCTCGACATGGCCCGCAAGGGTAGCAGCGTTCGCCATTATCACGTTGTTTCCAATTTGGCAGTCATGAGCAACGTGGGCCTGTGCCATGAAGAGATTGTCGTCGCCGATCCGGGTGATACCACCGCCGCCGGACGTTCCCCGATGGACCGTCACAAACTCGCGTATCTGGTTTCGTTTGCCGATCTCGGTCGCGGTCATTTCGCCGCCATACTTCAGATCTTGCGGGGGTAGGCCGAGAGAGACGAACGGGAAAACATGGGTTCCTTCGCCCACGGTGGTCTGTCCGTCCACGACAACATGAGACTCAAGACGAACGCCATCGCCCAACGTCACTTGTGCGCCAACGGTACAGTAGGGCCCGATATGACACTGGTCGCCGATCACGGCGGAAGGCGAGTCGATCGCGGTTTCATGGATGAAGGCGGTCATAAGAAAAAGATCTATAGGTTAGATGGCCGGTCAGCGATCACACTCATTATCTCAGCCTCAGCGGTAACTTTGCCGTCAACCATTGCGACGCCCTTCATCTTCTGGATCTTGCTGCCGATGCGAAGGGCCGTCACTTCCAGAACAAGCGTGTCTCCAGGAACTACGGGCCGCCTGAAACGTGCATTCTCGATACCGCTGAAGAAAGGTATCTTCGTGTCCCGGTCTTCAAATTCCCGAAGGGCAAGGATCGCCCCGACCTGAGCCAACGCTTCGATCTGCAGGACGCCCGGCATCACCGGCGCGTTCGGAAAGTGCCCTACAAAGTAATGCTCGTTGGCTGTGACCTGCTTTATCCCAACGATGCGAACGCGTGGCTCAAGCTCGACGATGCGGTCGACGAGCAGGAACGGGTATCGATGCGGCAAGATCTTTTGTATCGCGACCGAGTCGTAAACAGTTTCTGTATAGGCCATAAAGTAAAAGTCAGGAGCCAGCAGAAGAAAACTTCAACCGACCACTGACTTATTCAAAAAATACGAATGCAGCTTATTTAGGTGTCGTCGTCGTCGCTGTACCCGCAGGACGAGCATTGTAGAACACGACGAACTCCTTCGTTACATCATACTTGTCGTCAAAACCCATTAGGATGCCGGCCTCTTCAAGCTTTGCACCGTCAAGGATCATTGCATAGCCTTTCTGCTTTGCAAATTCGTTGAGGCCCTTGATGATGTCAGCAAAAACCGGGCCGACGACCTGCTGATAGCGGCGTTCGTACTTGGTCTTTCCGTCTTCCTGCAAACGCTTGATCTCAACCTCGAGGCCCTGAGCTTCCTCTACCTTGGCTGAGAGCGTGGCCTGGTTATTTGCTGCTGGAACGCCGGCCGGGGCAGGCTGCTGCAGTTTCTGGACCTCGGCGGCAAGCGTCTGGTAACGGGTTCTCTTCGTATTCAACTGGTCATTGACCGTCTTGAACTCTGTGTCGAGGCTTGCAAGCGCGGTCCTGAACTTCGTAATGCCAGCCTTTTCGTCGGCAAATGCATTAACGTTGACCAACCCGATCTTACCTGCCCCTGTCGCCGCGGGCACCTGGCCATAGGCTGAAACGGCAAGCCCCAATGACAGGGCAGCGCAAACGGCTAAAAAACTAAATCTCTTCATCTTAATTTACAACTCCTTAAATCTTGCTGAGCAATAATTGCGTATCGCTGACTGATCTATTTGAAACGAATTCTTATTAAACTGTTGCCTGTCGATCACTAATTGAACGCGAAAGATTCGAATATTATGTTATTTGACCTTCCGTTGTCAATTTCCAGGCCATTCCAGGCGACGCCGCATCAGGCGCGTAATTAGAAGGTCCTTCCCACCGTAAACCTAAATCCGTTACGCTTGCCGGGTAGAAAAATTCCGGGAAGTGACTCGGTATAACCCAGCTGTGCGTTCGGGTTGTAGTAATAGATGAGACGAAAAGGTACATTCACGACAGGAACTTGCACCCGTAATTCGACGCCAACACTAGCCTTAAAATCACCGAGTTTGCCGAATGCGCTGTCGTCGACACGGAGCAGCGAGTTCTGCTGGACCTCTCCTCGAACATAAAGCTGCTGAACTTCCGGCGAAAGCGAAGTAGGACACCCAAACCGGTTACCGCGGCAAAACTCATTGATGAAGTCAGTCTTCGTCATTACGCGGCCTTGGTAATAAAGGATACTGCCAAAACTGCTCTCCAGAACCGGTGTATTGATCAGCCCGAGTGCCGTAAGGCGTCCGGCACCGAGAAGCTGTTCATCCGGAAGAAACTCCGTATTGATCCTCTGCGTACCTGTCTTGCGCAAATTAAATACGCTTCCCACATCCGCGAAGACGGCCATCGTTGCCGGGCCAAAGATCGGTATGCGGTATTCGAAATTACCCAGTATCTGCGTATCGCCGCCAATAAATCGATAGTTTCTCGAGAATAGTGCCGGATTCGCCCCATCCGCACCCGTGACCAAGCCGATCGCGTTCGCGATCTCTTGAGCTCGGGTCGGTGCGGGCTGGCCATCAGGGCCGACAAAACCTGCATAAGGAACCGTTGTTCCGGAAGCATTAGTAGCTAGCGAAACATTACGGCTCGTGACATATGTATCGAACGGAGCGATCGGCCCGATACTGCGTGAGTTATAACCACGGATGTCGTTCTCACTGCCGAGAAAATACCGCTCGTAAGCCGGGACGCCGCCCACAAAGGCGATCGAGTTAGCGTTGCGAACTGTGTCGGTCAGAGCAAATGCTCCGATGGTGCCGGCCTGAACGCGAAAAGCGAAGACCTCGGGATCTTTCGCTTTCTTCCGGCGTATCGGAATGAACTTTGAGAACGAGATGTTCGGCTGATAGGCCCTCACATCTCCGCCAAGGCCAGCCAATGCGAACGAAGCCGAAAATTGCGTTCCACTCTTAGTATCGATGCCGTTGGACGAAGGCTGTCGGGTGTCGTATACGAACGAGCCTGTTATTCGGCTCGTAATAATGTTCGGCTGCGCATAGATGATCGGGATTCTCTGCGAAGGGTCAAGTGACTCATTGACCGCAGGATCCTGGATCGTCGTCGCCGAAAACTGGTAGGTGAGCCCGACGCGAGAGAATTGCGTAAATGCACGCTTTTTGAACGCCAGCTCGGACAGCGGAGCAGTCGCAAATAATGTTCCGCCGTACGTTGTCTGGGTAAACAAGTTGCTTTCGTCTGTAACGATCTGACCCAGCGGATTGAATAGATCCTCCAAAACATCCGTGTTCTGGGTGAGGAACGTACCTTCGCCGAAGAACTTGTAGCGCGATGCGAACAAGGAAAACCCGACCGAGATCGGCCGGTCCCTGAAATACGGCTCCTGATAGGTGAACTGCAGGCTCTGCTGCCGGTTTCCTGCACCGAGTGAAAATGAAAGGATCTCTCCGCGTCCGGCGAGGTTGTTAGTCGAGTACTCGAGTCCAAAGAAGGATCCGCCGATGCCCGACACGCCGCCGTTGAACGATATCTGCTGGCGGCCCTTTTCCTTGATCTTTACAAGCAGGTCGACATCGCCCTGCTCTTCGTCGGTACGTATCTCAACATCCTGGTCTTTATCGATCGGGTCAAAGTATTGCGTTTGGTTCAGGCGGGCGACCGATATCTCAAGATACCGTGAATTGTATATATCGCCTTCATTGAGCAGGAACTCGCGACGCATCACGCGGTCGCGGGTAAACGTGTTGCCCGTAAACTCCAGGCGTCTAAGCGTAAACTGCTTCCCTTCCTCGATCCTGATAGTAATATCGACAAGTCCCTCATTAGGGTTTGCGGGATTGTCCTTGAACTCCGGGTCGAACTCGGCAACATAGTTGACGAAGCCCTGCATACCATAATAGGTTTTCAGGTCCTCATAAACTGCATCCTGAAGTCGTTTGCCGTCCGCGATCTCTCCGGTTTTTAGGCCAACGATCGCAAGGATCTGCTGCTCGGAGAAGATCGAATTCCCCTCAACCTTCAAGGCACCGACCCGCGAAACCTTGCCCTCCGTTACCGGAATGACCACTCGCAGCGTGTCGTCCTTGGACGAGATCAGCGGCAGGGGAATATCGATCAAAGGGATGAAATCCGTACGCTTGAGGCCCAGGCCGATCACTTCCGGTTCGCCAATGCGGGCCTGAAAGTAACCCTTCGACCACATGTAGGCACGAACATTTCGCTGAAGGTCTGCTCGCAGCTTCTCGAGGTGGAGAATATCCTGGCCTTTAAACCGCGAGATCAAGCCGTGCTCTTTGACGTACTGCATCGACCCGCGTAGTTCGCTGTCACTGAACTTCTCATTGCCGTCGAAATCAATCTCGACAATTCGAGAGCGATTTCCCTGCTCAACCTCGAACGTGAGAGCGATCGACGTGGCAGAAACCTCTTCCTCTTTGATATTTACCTTGGCGTTAGGATAGCCCTTCGCAGCCAGAAGTTCGCGGAGAACTCGTGTACCGCCACGCGCCTTCACAGGATCATAAATGGATTCCTTTGAGATACCGACACGCTGTTCACGGAATGCCTTCAGAATATCGGCCTCGGTGATCGCCTTAGAGCCGGTGAACTGCAGGTCACGAATAATTGGCCATTCGCGGACTTCAAAGATCACGTTCACACCGCCGCGTACTCCCTCGGTCGTAATTACCCTGGTCGCTGTCTTATCGAAGAAGTTAAGGGAAAGCAGTTCTTTCAGGTCTCGTTCAAGCGCCGCCGGGTCGTAAACGTCACCCGACCGTGTCTTGATGTAATACAGGAGATCATCGTCGCGAAGGCGTCGATTGCCCTGAATATCAACATTTTCAACTATTTGCTGCTGAACTGAAGAGGAGATTTCATTCGCATTGGTTACAACTCTTGCCTGGACCGGGGCCGCCAGAAAGGCGGATACCACGAGAACAAGCCCGAATGCGCTGAATTTGAACATAAAAATGATTTTCCCTTATGTTGCGGTTATGATAGCTGTTTTGCGAGTTCCGATAATACTTTGAACTCTTAAGTCCCGCGAAATCTTATAATTAAACCGGCCGAATAGGCCTCGAAACAGGCGGTCTCAAAATGTCGGAATTTACTCAACCTATGATTCGATGAACGAACGCGAGGTTGCCTTTACCATGCCTGCTTCACAAACTTCCGAATTATACAGGTATTGGAGCGAAAAAAGAAAAGCAAACACGGCAGTTCGGCCGAAAATTACAGTGCCCCCGCGTGACAAACGGGCTACTCAGCTGACGGCTTCTCCGCAACCCGCGTTCGTCATAATTTGTGTGCCGGGTAAAGATTTGCCCAAAGAAGGACAGCCAACATTTAGATATATTGGCCAGTATTGGGTAACATATCGGCATTAGGCGTCGCATCAGGCCGCTGTTGATCCCGACTTTTATATGTTTGGAATTGACCTCAAGCTCCTTTTTATCGCAGGTGGCGGCGCACTGGGCGCCGTCTCTCGCCACCTGATAAACATCTCGCCGTTGGCAAGGATCTTCGACCATTTCCCGTTTCCGACTTTCTTCATCAATATTGTCGGTTCGTTCCTGATCGGATTTTTTATGATCCTCCTGGTCGACAAGGTCGAGATCAGCGATAACCTGAGGTTCGCCATTATAGTCGGCTTTTTGGTGGCGTTCACCACTTTCTCGACTTTTGAGATGGAGATCTATGGGTTGCTGAAGGACAGGTTTTTTGCAACAGCATTCCTTTATCTGTTTTTGAGTGTCGCGGTCGGCTTTGCCGGGTTGGTGGCGGGCGTGGAATTGGCGAAGCGCTTTTGAACTACGTTCTTTTAAGCATTGTCCTTGCACGCCTGACGGTATTCGCGGCTTCGTCAGCCGTTTCGGCCAGGGCAGTCAAATGACCCATTTTGCGTCCGATCCGAGGCTCGGCCTTGCCGTAAAGATGGAGTTTCACGTTGGGCAAGGATAGTGCGGAGCTCCAGTCCGGCTCGCCTGCAGTCCATTCATCGCCTAACAAATTAGCCATTGCGGCCGGCCTGTAAAACTCGGTCGAACCGAGCGGCAACCCGCAAACGGCCCGCACCTGCTGTTCGAACTGTGAAGTAACACACGCGTCAAAGGTTAGATGGCCGGAATTATGCGGCCGCGGTGCCAACTCATTGACCAGAAGCCGCTCCTCGGCAGTGAGAAAGAATTCTATGCACAGCGTGCCGACGTAGCCCAGCGCATCCGCAAGGTCTTGAGCGATCTCGATTGCTTCGCGATAGACCGTTTCAGACACGGCCGCCGGGGCGAACGAAATATCTAGAATATGGTTCGCGTGGTCATTCTCAATAACGCCATAGTGAGCGAAATTGCCCTTTACATCGCGGGCACAGACGACCGACACTTCCTTATCAAAGGCGACGAACGCTTCGAGGATCGCGTCCTGGCCGTTCATCGCGGCAAAAGCAGGTTCGACGTCTTGCGGCCCATTGATCTTAGCCTGGCCTTTTCCGTCATAGCCAAATCCCGCCGTTTTCAACACGGACGGAAATCCAATCTCGCCCGCTGCACGGTGAAGCTCATCGACCACCTTGATGTGACGATAGGGAGTGACCGGAAATCCGTTCTCGGACAAAAATGTCTTTTCACGAAGCCGGTTCTGGGTGGTGTGAAGTATTTCGCCTTTCGGATGCACATCGACGATTGCGGCTGCCGCCTCGACTGTCGACGACGGCACGTTCTCGAACTCGAACGTGATCACATCGACCGAACGCGCAAACGCTGTGACGGCGTCAAGATCCTCATAGAGTGCCGTTGTCTCGATGTCCGCAACCTGTCCTGTCGGCGTATCGCTGTCCGGCGAAAATGTGTGCACCCGATAACCCATCTTCCGCGCCTCGATCGCGAACATACGCCCGAGCTGCCCACTGCCAAAAACGCCTATTGTTGAGTTTGGATCGATCGTGGACATTTACGGAGTTTTGATCCCCTTGTCCAGCTTGGATCGGAGAACAACTTTTGTTTGTTTGGTGCGAAACAAATGCAGCTTTTTCTTCAGTTCCGGCCGCGAATTTGCCAGGATCGAGGTCGCGAGCAGCGCCGCGTTCTTGGCCCCGGCCTCACCGATGGCGAGCGTCCCGACGGGTACGCCGGCGGGCATTTGAGCTATCGACAAAAGCGAATCAAGCCCCTTCAAGGCACGGCTTTCAACTGGCACGCCGAGCACTGGCAAAACGGTTTGTGAGGCACACATTCCAGGAAGGTGCGCAGCTCCGCCGGCTCCAGCGATTATTACTTCGATGCCTCGCTCCTCGGCCGATTTGGCGAACTCGAACAACAGGTCGGGCGTGCGGTGAGCTGAGACGATCTTGGTCTCATGCGGAACCCTAAATTCATCCAGCATCTCAGACGCAAACTGCATCGTGGGCCAGTCGCTTTTACTCCCCATGATTATAGCTACCAGCGGCCTATTCTTTGTTGAATCTTTCGTCATAGATGCTTACTACGATGCCGCCCATATGGGCCTCATCGGCCCAACATATTCGGCCGTCGACGTAACAGATGTGGCGGTTGTAGGGTTCGCGGTTGTCGCGATACCACGCGACGTATCCGCCGGATACCGATTCGTTCGAAAATTCGAGTCCACGTCCTCTATCGTCCGTCGCCCGCTTGCCGCACTCAACGCAAATACATCGCGGATATCTAGGCGAAAGTTCTCCGTTTTTTCCGCATATCGGGCACTGGTAAACATCACTCACCGTCGC
This sequence comes from Acidobacteriota bacterium, assembly GCA_031398645.1. Classification (GTDB taxonomy): domain Bacteria; phylum Acidobacteriota; class Blastocatellia; order Pyrinomonadales; family Pyrinomonadaceae; genus OLB17. Next base: position 13,455 of record JANNNS010000232.1, on the reverse strand, counting down.
AGTTCCCGTCTCACGACTAATTCAAACTTGTCCCAAGCCTTGATCGTGCTTCTCCAATAAACGATCTCGCCGCTTTTTCCAATGACGATGTTCTTAGGAAAACCTGAGAAAACAAAACTCTCCATCGCCTTCCCTGCCTCGGCCGCGTGCACATAATCAAAGCGTTCTTTCGTGAGGTATTTTTTAACATCACCGGCTGCGTCCGGGGTCATCGCCAAAAACAAAACATCTTCCTCACCGCCAAATTTTCCCTTAAAGGCGTTGAGCTTCGGTTCCATATTCAGGCAAGCCGGACACCCGATGAACCAAAAACTAAGCACGACCACCTTACCCTTTAAGCCAGACTTTGTCAGCGTCTTTCCGTCAATGGTACGGACCGAAAAATCAGGTGCTGCCATACCTTCCTGCGGTATCCTTTGCAGGCGAAATTCGACAGTTCCATCTTCGAACTTCTTTACAACCGTCGCGTCCGGATAATTAAAATTGGCCATCCGTATATCGACGAATTCGTTATTCGTGACCACGTTGCCGTCCGAGTCGCGAAAGATCGTCGCCGGGGGTTTGGACGCAACTTGCGCCAAACACTGTACTGCCAGCGAAAGCATCAGAGTTAAAAAGATCGAATGGAAGATCCCATTTCGCATAAGCCGACAACATCTCACTTATTCTTGATCTTCGATATGGTTTTGCCTATCGATCTCGTAGGATTATCCATCTCGCTAACAGCAAGATCGGCGGCCGCTTTGACAAGATCCCGCACTTTTGCGTTTCGGTAATCGCTCGACGTCGAGACCGGAATATGCCTGATCAGATTGCCTGTCCCCATCAGCAACAAATGCGGATCATCTAGCAGGGCTCCTTTGTTAAATCCCAAATTAACGTGATTAGTATAGATCGGCAGCATACAAAACGCGTCTCCGAGTTTCTCTGAGATCGAAAAAACTGACGTCAACGCGTGAGTATGATAAAGCAGTTCGTTGCTGTCCGGGTAGATATCCAGAACGAACTCCCGAAGGTCGACAAACAATTCGATAAGATACGCCTCCTTGAAGCCCAAATGGGAGAGAAAATCGGAATGGATCGGTCTGATCTCAGTGGCCACAGGCACAGTATACGGGTGGTTCACTCCGAAATAAAACCGGAATATCTTAACGGACAAATTTACCTTTTGACTCAAAGCGACTTAATATACCTTAACAACCGACCGAACCTTCAATTGAAAAAAGATAGAATGGCAGACAAATCAAAGATCTATTACACGTTAACGGACGAAGCTCCGATGCTTGCGACGTTTTCCTTTTTACCGATCGTCAAGGCATTTACAAGATCCGCAGATATTGAGATCGAGATCCCGGATATCTCACTCGCGGGGAGAATTTTATCTAACTTTCCGGAGTGCTTGAGTAACGATCAGAAAGTTCCTGATGCACTTGCCGAGTTGGGCGAATTGGCGACAAAACCTGACGCCAATATCATAAAGTTGCCTAATGTGTCGGCCTCCGTCCCGCAATTAGAGGAAGCGATCGCCGAGCTACAGAAACAGGGCTACGCTCTTCCGAATTACCCGGCTGAACCCAGATCGGAGGAAGAAAAGGCCATCAACAAGAAATATTCAAAAGTGCTGGGAAGCGCCGTCAATCCAGTGCTTAGAGAGGGAAACTCTGATCGCCGTGCTCCGAAGGCCGTAAAAAATTACGCCAAAGCAAACCCCCACAGAATGGGTACGTGGAGCGCTGACTCCATAACTTCCGTTGCACATATGGAGAGCGGAGATTTCTTCGGCACCGAGAACTCTACTACGGTCGCAGGTGACGGACAATTCAGGATCGTTTTCTATGGCAACGACGGGTCTGAAAAAGTTTTGAAAGATCTGGCACCGCTCAAGGCGGGCGAGGTGATCGATTCCTCCGTAATGAGCCTTTCCGCACTCAGATCTTTTGCCGCGAAAGCGATGGCTGAGGCCAAAGAGAAGGACGTTCTGCTCTCCGCCCATCTGAAAGCGACGATGATGAAGATCTCGGACCCGATCATTTTCGGGGCGATCGTTGAGACGTACTTCAAGGAGGTGTTTGAGAAATACTCTGACACCTTCGCTGAATTGGACATTAACCCGAACTACGGGCTTGCAACTCTGAACGAAAAGATCGCCGGACATCCGCAAGAGGCCGCGATCAAGGCGGATATCGAAAGGGCGATCGAGAAAGGGCCGAGGATCGCGATGGTAAATTCTGACAAGGGAATTACCAACTTCCACGTCTCTTCCGATGTGATCGTCGACGCGTCGATGGCATCGCTCGTTCGTGGCGGTGGAAAAATGTGGAACGCAGACGGCAACGAAGAAGACACGGTCTGCATTATTCCAGACCGCACCTACGCCGGCTTCTACGATGCGATAATCCAGGATATGAAGGCGAACGGGGCGATCGACCCGAGAACTTTCGGTTCGGTTCCAAACGTCGGCCTGATGGCGCAGAAAGCTGAGGAATACGGCTCGCACGATAAAACTTTTCAGATCTCTGGCGAAGGGACGGTCAAGGTCGAGGACGGGAAAGGCAGTGTCCTGCTCGAACAAAAAGTGCAGGATGGCGATATTTTCCGGGCTTGCCAGACTAAGGATGCTCCGATCCGTGATTGGGTGAAGCTCGCGGTCAACCGTGCGAGGCTCTCCGACACGCCCGCCATTTTCTGGCTCGACCGAGGCCGAGCACACGATTCGCAGATAATTCTGAAGGTCGAAAAGTACCTAAAAGATCACGACACGGAAGGCCTCGACATCCGGATAATGGATGTGAAAGACGCGATGATGGAAACGCTGAAGCGTGCCCGCGAAGGTAAAGACACTATCTCAGTTTCGGGCAACGTTCTGCGTGATTATCTGACCGATATGTTCCCGATCCTCGAGCTTGGAACTTCCGCTAAAATGCTTTCGATCGTACCGTTAATGAACGGCGGCGGCTTGTTCGAGACTGGTGCCGGCGGAAGCGCGCCAAAGCATGTCGAGCAGTTTCAAAAGGAAGGTTATTTGCGATGGGATTCGCTTGGTGAATTTTTAGCATTACAGGCAAGCTTTGAGCATCTGGCCCAAACGCAGAACAACACAAAAGCCCAGATCCTGGCCGATGCTTTGGACGCTGCAAACGCGAAGTTTCTGGCCACTGACAGATCGCCGGCACGGAAAGTGGGGCAGATCGATAACCGCGGTTCGCATTTTTATTTAGCGATGTATTGGGCACAAGCGTTGGCTGATCAAACCGCTGATCCCGAGATCGCCGCGAAATTCGCACCCGTAGCCAAGGCAATGGAGGAGAACGAAGAAAAGATCAATGAAGAATTGATCGCGGCACAAGGTAAGCCGCAAGACGTAGGCGGTTACTACCATCCGGACCCGGAAAAAGCGACAGCCGCAATGAGGCCTTCAGCCACGCTGAATGCAATTGTGGACGCAATTTAGAGCGAGCTATTCCGTGTAAGGAAATATTCCTTTCGGTGCCCTGTGCGTTCGCCACCAATCGGCATAACACACGTCGGTGCAGCCTAATGCGTGCGTAACGACCTTCCATTTTCCGCCGGTCTTTTTCAGCAGGCCGAAAAAGTTATCGTCGAACATTCCTTCGTCATCCTTCCAGGCTGTCTTGCTTAGGTCCGGGCGTCCGCCATCCGGTGTGGTCGGCCTGCCGGAGATAAACGCCCAATTTCCCTGCACCTTAAAATTGTCGATCACAAAAACGATCTTCTGTTTCAGGTCTCGCTCGACCGGTATCCGCAACGCATCCGTGATCGCTTTGCGTTCAAGCGATCCTTTTTCAGGCGTGTAAACGGCCTGAGCCGATGCGGCTATCGTGAACCCTAGGGCAAGAGTCAAGATCGGTATGATTCTCAAGAACATATGGTTTTCCTGCCGCAGCCTCAGCTTATGCACCGGCCGACTTTTCAATTTCGCCCAGCGCCTCAATACACCGTTCGCAAACGGTCGGGTAACTGGCGAACTCTCCTACACGCGTTGAATAGTTCCAGCATCGTTCACATTTAGCGCCATCCGCCTTGTCGATCTTCACAGCCAAGGCATCGCCTTCGTGAACCTCAACCTGCGAAACGATGAAGATGTAACGTAGATCGGCATAATGGTCAAGCAGAAATCTTGTCGTTCCTGCATCCACCGTCAGTATTACTTTTGCTTCGAGTGATGAACCGATCTGTTTAGCATTCCGCGCCTCTTCCAAAGCCTTGAGGACCTCGTCGCGGATCGCAAAGATGCGTTCCCAATCGGCGAGTGATTCGGAATCGGCGTTTTCAGCCACCGCGGGAAACTCAGCCAAATGTACCGACGTAAGCTTCTGTCCCGGAATGCTCTCCCACGCCTCATCGGAGGTAAACGCTAGAAGCGGAGCGAGCAGTCGGCAAAGCCCGTCGGTTATCCGGTACAAAGCCGTCTGGACCGAACGGCGTTCTTTCGAACGCGGTGCGTAGATGTAAAGCCTATCCTTGATGATGTCGAAATATCTAGCCGAAAGCGTGACGGTGCAGAAATGATATAGCGCTCCGTATGCTGCCTGAAAATCGAAGGTCTCGTACCCTTTCAGTACTTTTGCTGTTACCTCGTCCAAGCTGGCCAGAGCCCAACGGTCGATCGAAAGAAGTTCTGCCTCAGGGACCGCGTCGGTCTCGATACTGAACCCGTCAAGATTGCCGAGAGCATACCGCAGCGTGTTGCGAAACTTTCGATATGAATCGACGACACGCGAAAGGATCTCATCAGAACATCGCACGTCCTCAGTATAATCGACCGCGGCAGCCCACAATCGCAGGATCTCGGCTCCGGACTTGTCGATGATCTCCTGCGGAGCAGTCACGTTGCCGACAGACTTCGATTGCTTTTTGCCTTCACCATCGACGACCCAGCCGTGCGTCACCACCTGTTTATAGGGTGCCGTATCATGAGCGGCCAGGCCGCACATCAAACTCGAATTGAACCACCCGCGATACTGGTCGCCGCCTTCAAGATAGACGTCCGCCGGAAAATGCAGCGTATCGCCGCGTGTTTCAAGCACAGCGACACAACTCGAGCCGGAATCGAACCACACGTCCAGAATATCGGTTTCCTTTCGAAAATCGGCACCGTTGCACTTTGCACAGACGTAGCCTCCGGGCAACAACTCGGTCTCAGTGCGGTTGTACCACGCGTCGGCCGTTTCGACCGCAAAAATATCAGCTACATGATCGACCACTTTCGGGTCTGCTACGGCCTGATCACAAGACTGACAATAAAATACGGGTATCGGCACACCCCAGGAGCGCTGTCGTGAAACGCACCAATCAGGCCGCCCCTTGAACATGTTCCGCATTCGATCCTGGCCCCAGGCAGGGTGCCATTTCACCTTTTCGATGTGATTATAGGCGTTGTCGCGAAGCGATATCTCTTCACCGGTCTTAGCCTCGGCATCCATCGAGATGAACCATTGCGGCGTCGCGCGGTAGATGACCGGATTCTTACATCGCCAGCAGTGCGGATAGCGGTGAATGTAATTCTCAACGTGCAAAAGAGCACCTTTTTCGCGTAGGAGCTCGACTATCTTAGCGTTCGCCGTAAAGATGTTCTCGCCCGCGAAAAATTCTACTTCCGACGTAAAACGTCCAGCGTTATCCACCGGACAATAGATCTCAAGACCATAAGCCTTGCCGATCAGAAAGTCGTCCGTCCCGTGGCCCGGAGCAGTGTGAACACAGCCCGTACCGGACTTTCCAGCCTTGGTCTCGTGGCGAGCGTCGAGCTCCACTTCGGCATCAGCTTCGCCAAACGTGACGTGGTCGCCGTTCATGATCAGCGAAACGCGATCGAGCCAAGCGTGTTGGGCTTCGAGCCGGTCAAGCTTCGATCCCTTGAAGCGGGCGAGTTCTTTCAACTCGCCAAGTTCACATGTCTCGGCAAACGCCGCGGCAAGTTCGGACGCAACAATGTACACATTCTCGCCGGCCGCAACCGCCGAATAATCGAAATCAGGATGAACGGATATTCCAAGATTCGCGGGCAGCGTCCATGGCGTGGTCGTCCAGATAACTACGGATACCATCTTGCCCTCGAGGGCAGGGTCGATCAGTGCCGGATCGGAACGCAGCGGGAATTTTACGTAGACCGACGGCGACGTATGCTCCTTGTACTCCACTTCAGCTTCGGCCAGCGCCGTTTGGTCATGGATGCACCAATAGACAGGACGCAGTCCCTTGTAAACATAGCCGCGTTCGAGGAACTTACCGAAAAGCCGCGCGGTCGACGATTCGTATTCCGCCGACATCGTCAGATAGGGTGTTTCCCACTCGCCGAGAATGCCGAGCCGTGAAAAATCGCGCGTTTGCCCGTCCATCGCCTTCGAAGCATGTTCTCTACAGATGCGTCGAAAACTGGAAACCGGGATATCGGCCTTATTCTTACCTTTCTCCGCTAGCTTCTTCTCGACGTGCGTCTCGATCGGCAGGCCGTGGCAATCGTAGCCCGGGACATACGGCGCGTCATAACCCATCATCGACCGGCTCTTAACGACAAAATCTTTCAGGATCTTGTTCAACGCCGTGCCGATGTGAATGTCGGCATTCGCATAAGGCGGGCCGTCGTGCAAAATGAACTTCTCACGCCCTTTCCGCGCTGCAGCGATCTGAGCGTATAGATCGGCCTCTTTCCACTTCTTTAGACGAGCAGGTTCGCTCTGCCCAAGATTCGCCTTCTGAGCGAAATCCGTTTTTGGCAGATTAACGGTTTTCTTTAGATCGAGTTGTTCGGTCATGTATCAAATCAAAAAGCCCCAAGCTATCTCTTAGCTTGGGACCGTTAAAATCAAATTTCGCCACCGCTCAACTAAGGTTGAACGTCGTCCCGACGATGTCGTTAATAATGGGCGATGGCCTCCGCATAAACATCTCAAGAATACCATAAAACACGATCTTACTCTTCCTCAACTGTGCACAATAATGGGTATTCTCTCGCTTTTGCCAGGTTCATCGCCTTTTCAAATTTCATCGTAGCGATCTCATAGGGATACACCCCCGCGAGGCCGACCCCTTCGTTGTGCACCTTGAGCATTATCGCAAATGCTTCCGGAGCCGAACGGAGAAACACGTACTCCAGCACAAAAACGACGAATTCCATCGTCGTGAAGTCATCGTTGTGCAGCAAGACCTTGAACAGCTTCGGCTTTTCAAGCTTGGTCTCGCTTTCGGTTAGTACGTCGGTGTTTTGATCGGGAAACTCGGGCATCAATTAGATTTTGCCACAGAGGACACAGAGCGCACAGAGAAAAAAGATAAAGCTCTAATGCGGCATGCCCTGTACCTTATGACTCGATTTTTGCGACCTCGAAATACGTCTTGATCGCTTTATACTTTGACGAATCGTTGAGGATGTCGAAAGCTTTGGCAAAATTTTCGAGTCCATCGATCTTGTGGGTCATCATGCGGCCGAGCCAGCCGGGGTGCATCGCTTCACAGAGTGCGAGGTCTTTTACGCCCATTTCGAAATGTTCCCTCCCGGCGTTTACTGTGCCGACCATCGCACGGTTGCCGAGCACGAACATCTGATTGATCTTGTCCGACGGTACCTGATCGGTTTTACGTTCGCCGCCAGTAACGGACGCGAGAATTAAAATGCCGTTCTCGTTCAACGTCTGCATAGCGTCGAAAATGATCGGCGAATAACCGGTGCATTCAAAGACCAGGTCGTACTCGCCGTACTTCTTCACACTGTCAACAAGCGGAATGTCGTCGGTGGAGTCATACGTGGCTCCGACCGCCTCGCACAACTCGGCGTTGAGATAGTCATCGCGCGTTTGCTTGCCAAAGCTATGGACCGTGTAACCCCGCATTCGCATAGCCATGACGGTCAGCAAGCCGACGTTTCCCGTGCCGAGCACCGCTGCGGTTTTCGGATGCCAGATCTTTAGGCGCTCCTGGATATCGCTCGCTTGTTTCAGGCCTTTCTCGATAATCGAAAGCGGTTCGAGCAAGACACCGATCTCAGCTATCGACGACGGGATCTGAACCAGAAAATCGGCATCCTCAACATAAAACTCGGCCATATATCCGTGCAGCCGTGATATCCCACGCTCAAAATACTTTTCGTCGGTCGTGAAATCCTGTTCACCGATCTTGTCGTAAATGCTTGAACCGCGAGGGCGGCGAACTGTAGCCACAACGTAATTACCTACCCCGAACTCCGTTACTTTCTCACCAACCTCGACGACACGACCGAGGTTCTCGTGGCCTAGAACAAGATAGTCGAACCCCTTGGGAGCGACACCGTATTCGCCATTATTTATCTCGCGGTCGGTCCCACAGGCACCAACGCGAAGGATCTCTACCAGTACGCCGCGGCCGTTTTTGATCTCCGACAATGATGGTTTGTCCATCTCGACGAGGTGGACACTGTTCTGTGTTTTAGGAATTACGGCTACGGCTTTCATAGGTTGTCTTTCTGCGAATACTCCGCAGTTTGCTTTAAAAGTTTTGCGATAAGGCCGGTCCAGCCTGTTTGGTGGCTAGCCCCAAGCCCACGGCCGGTGTCGCCGTCAAAATACTCGTGAAACATCAGATTGTCGCGCCAATGTTCATTGGTTTGAAATGTTTCTTCATCGCCAAAGGCAGCCCGCGATCCGCTCTGGTCACGCAGGAAGAGTCCACACAAACGCTTTTCCAGCTGCTGCGATACTTCCCAGAGGGTCATCAACTTACCCGACCCGCTTGGAAATTCGATCTTAAAATCGTCGCCGTAGTAATAGTCAAACTTTTGCAGGGCTTCGATCAAAAGATAATTGACGGGAAACCAAATGGGGCCGCGCCAGTTTGAATTTCCGCCGAACATTCCGCTTCTCGATTCGGCAGGCTCATAGTTGACACGATACTCAGTGTGATCGAATTCGAGAAAGTATGGACAGTCCTTATGAAATCGTGAGAGGGACCGTATTCCGTAGTCCGAAAGGAATTCTTCCTCATCGAGCATCGTCTCAAGCACGCGGCGAAGCCGGTCTTTATTGACCAAGGCCAGCAAATGGCGTCCACCTTTGCCCGGATGCTGCATACACGCGATGTCTTCGACAAGGTCCTTCCGGTTCTCCAGCAGCCATTCCGTTCGCCTTCGGAAATCGGGCAGCTTCTCAAGCCATTCGTCTTCGATGGTCTCGATTGCAAAAAGCGGTATCAATCCGACCATCGACCGCAGCTTGATAGGAAACTGGTTTCCCTTTAGATGCAGCACATCGTAGTAAAACCCGTCGTGCTCGTTCCAAAGCTCCGTCTGCGTGTTGCCCAGATTGTTCATCGCGTCCGAGATGTATACAAAATGTTCCAAGAACTTGCTCGCCACGTCTTCGTACGCCTTGTCTTCCTGTGCCAGCTCGAGAGCAATCGCAAGCAGGTTTAGACAGTACATTGCCATCCAGCTCGTTCCATCTGACTGTTCCAGGAATCCACCGCCGGGCATCGGTTTGCTCCGGTCGAAAACTCCTACGTTGTCGAGGCCGAGGAACCCGCCTTCAAATACGTTATTCCCTTCGGCATCCTTTCGATTCACCCACCAGGTGAAATTAAGCAAAAGCTTGTGAAACACCTTTTCCAGAAATCCCCGGTCACCTACGCCCGATCTTTTCTTCTCAATTTGATAAACGCGCAGTGCTGCCCAGGCATGCACCGGCGGGTTCACATCGCCCAATGCCCACTCATATGCAGGCAGCTGTCCATTGGGGTGCATATACCATTCGCGAAGCAGCAGGATCAACTGACGCTTGGCAAATCCCGGGTCGACAAGGGCTAGGGGGATGCAGTGGAACGCCAGATCCCAGGCGGCATACCAAGGATATTCCCACTTGTCGGGCATCGAGATAACATCGTCGTTGTAAAGATGCTTCCATTCGTTGTTCCGTGCCGAAAGCCTCTCTTTTGGCGGCTGCGGACACTCCGGGTCGCCTTCGAGCCACTGCTTAATGACATAGTGGTAATACTGTTTTGACCAGAGCAGTCCTGCAAGCGATTGCCGCATCACACGGCGGCCGTCGTCTGACAAATTGGCAGGAATCACGTCGTTGTAGAACTCGTCCGCTTCCGCCACACGCTGATCAAAGATCGAGCGACATTCCTCCGCGAACTGTCCCTCAAATCTTGGCAGCTCGGTCAGTCTCAAGTAAACTTCTTTCGATTCACCCGGCCCGAGGTCAACACGATAGTGCATCGCAGCTTTCGATCCACTCTCTGTTCCAACCGCATCCGCGGCGCCATTCACAAGAAATTCATTGATACCGTCTTTCGCAAAACGTGATCGGTTATCCGAATTGAACAGCCTCCGATCGTTCGATTCATTTTCACAGAAAAGAATTGAAGGCGAGTCTTGAAAATATAGCGTGTAATTACAATGTAGTTCCTTTTCGATGCTGACAGCTGAAGTGCCGGCCTGCCGGGAAACGGACAGTTTGCCCTTTGCTCGATCCGGCCCCCACGACCATGTATTGCGAAACCAGACCGTCGGCAAAATGTGCAACGGTGCTGTCTCCGGGCCGCGGTTCACAGCGGTTATTCGGATGCAGATATCTTCGGGTCCATCTTTCGCATATTCAACAAAGACGTCGAAGTATCTATCGTCGTCGAACACCCCTGTATCGATCAATTCATACTCTCGGCTCGATTTGTCACGTAGTCCGTTCTCGTCATACAGCTTCTGGTAAGGAAACGCTGCCTGCGGGTACTTATACAAAAATTTCATGTAGGAATGCGTAGGCGTGCTGTCGAGATAGTAGTAATACTCTTTTACATCCTCGCCGTGATTTCCTTGCGGGCCTGCAAGCCCGAAAAGCCGTTCTTTTATGATCGGATCCTTCTCGTTCCACAACGCGATTCCGAAGCAAAATGTCTGCTTTCGGTCGCAAATAGCAGCCATTCCGTCCTCATTCCATCGGTACGCCCGCAAATGGGAATGTTCGAACGGGAAATAGTCCCACGCCGATCCATCCGCCGAGTAATCCTCGCGAACGGTGCCCCAGGCTCGTTCGCTCACGTACGGGCCCCATTGTTTCCAGTCCACCTTTCTTTCGGTGGCTTCCGCAAGGCGTATGTCTTCGGCATTGAGTGAGGGTTTGGTCATGGCTATTCGAGAAGAATGTCACAAACGGGCCGATCGAGTCCAACAATTCGCTTTCAAAAAAATATGTAGACGCGGACGGGCGATTTTGATAGATTTCAATTGCGCTGTTTACTAAGTATTCAATTTGGGTCGGTTTGGCCATGTTTCCTTTGAAACATGGCGGTAATTGACCGTTTCTTAGGGCAAAGATTGTAGTTTAGAATGAATTCGCCCTCAAAAAACACAGGTCAGAAGGCTGTGGCTGCACGGTCGTCTGCAGGTTTGCAAGGTTCGATCGGCCATTTGCGAACTATCTCTCCCGATGCCTTGGACAAGGCGTTCGCCCGCGTTGGGCAAGCGTTGCGCGAAGGCTTATCAAAAGAGGCGGAGAAGATCCTTACGAATACCATCGAAGGTTATCGGCACTCAGATGACGACTTGGCAAACCTCAAACGCCTTCTATCTTTCACCCTTGAGACCGTAGGAAAATACAAAGAATCGCTGGAAATTGTGAAGCCTTTCGAGGACGAAGTTGTTCTCGGCCGGCTAAAGATGGAGACCCAAGTTCGCGTTACAACGCAGCTTGCGATCGCATACAGCAATCTGGCCGACCAGCCGAAAGCCGTAACTCTCCTAAAGGAAACTCTGAAGCAGGCCCAGGAGAACGACCTCTCCAGGCTTTCCGGGATCGTCTATATCGGCCTTTCACGCGTATACCGAAAGCTGAATGAGTATCCCATCGCACGGGATTACGCGGAAAAGTCTCTCACCTACTTTCGCGAAGACGGCAACTGGCTTGGGATGGCCGAAGCATATCGCGAGATCGCTCTCACCTATCACTTAGAGGGAAACAGCCAAAAGGCTCTTGAATCATTCGAACAGGGTATCCAGATCATAGGCCGGCGCTCGGCTCCCTTCATGCTTGGCAGGCTCTATACCGAAATGTCGGGGGCGTATGTACTTCTCCGAAAACCGCAGGTCGGCATCGAGTGCCTCGAAAAATCCATTCAGTTCTTCGATCGCACTGAACACGTCTTAAATTCCGTGATCGCGTACAACAATCTTGGCCTGAACCTTTTGCTGATCGGCGACTGGACAAAGGCCGAGGCGATGATCAAAAAGGCCCTTGAGCTCGCATCGGCAAGCAATCACGCTCATGTCGCCGGAATTCTGGATTCGCTCGGTGAACTAAAGATCTTGCGGGGCGAACTCGACGAGGCCGAAGCACTTCTTGAACGGGCGGTCGATCTTGCCAAAGAGCGAAAGCATGGCTGGTACGCGGTGCAGGCGATGCGAAATCTGGCTCGTTGCCATCTGGCACAGGGCAAACACAAGCAGGCAGCGGAGGACGCACGAGCAGCGATCGAACTGTCGCGAGAGATCGACGACAAACATTATGCGAATATGGCGGGCCTGGTCTTGGCTGAAAGCTTTCTGCATATCGGCACAACCGCCGAATGCGAGAGCTATTTGCAGGAGATCGAGGAGACCGATGCAACGTCCGACTTCTTCGTCCACGGCAGCATCCAGCATATTCGCGGGCTCGCAGCCCTTGTCGACGGCGACAAGCAGCTTGCGGTCCATCAGTTCAGTCGAAGCCTGACCATTTTCGAGACGGCCGAAGATCTTTATCATACGGCTCTCGCAAATTTCCTTATCGGCAGCAATCTTGACGTCTCGCAAGCCACTCGTGCAATTAAGCACCTTTCAACAGCCGGAGAGATCTTCAGAAAGCTTGGGATCGGTTCTTTCGTGGATGCGGCTCACGCAAAGATCGACGAAGTTCGAGCATTGAAAGACGCAGGGCCGGTCGCGACGGCCAAGTCAGAGGAGAATGTACGGCGAAACTCGGTAGTATCACAGCTCCTGATGCTTCGCCTGGCGGAAGCCACTGCATCCCGCGAGCTATTGTTCCGCGAGCTGGTTGCGGTGCTCCAGCAGGAGAGCAAGGCCAAGAAGATAATTATTGCCGAACCGAATGAGCAAAAGCGTCTGCGGCCCTTCATTACTCATGGACTTTCGCCTGACGAAAGTGCCGATCTGATCTCAAAGTTCGATGCGGCCACGTACAAGAACGAGGACAAAGCCTTTTTACGGAGCAAGGACTTTGGCGTGCTGCCACTTCACGGCTCGAGTGCCAAGCCGGCGTTTCTGCTTATCAATCCTTCTTCCGGAGCAGTGCTGAATGACGACAGCTCCCTATTGCCGCTTTTGAGGGTCGTCGAGCTCGGAATGGACGTTATCGCCCTGCGCGAACGCGACAGATCAGCACCGGTCGAGCAGGAATCAAGTCCATATACGTCCAACAGCCTGATGCCGGGTTTTATCCACTCATCGCCGGCAATGACCTCGCTGGTAGAAGA
>JANNNS010000209.1:0-2763 GCA_031398645.1 Acidobacteriota bacterium | reverse complement strand
TCAATGGCAAGAAAGCGGCCAAGGAGCCGGTGGCTTCGGCCACACCTTCCGCGACAGGAGCGACCAAGCCGTTGAGCGAAAAGGACGACCCTAGCCAGATCGGCAAGAGAAAGATCAACAATGGCAGCGACAAGCTTTTCGGCTGGCTAGGCGGTTCGCAGGAGAAAGAGATCGCTCTCGGCCGAACTCTGGCAATGCAGGTCGAACAGCAGGCAAAGATGGTTGAAGATCCGATGATCACGGAATACATCAATCGCATTGGCCAGAATATTGTGCTTCATTCCGACGCGAAAGTTCCGTTCACGATAAAGGTCATTGACAGCGATGAAGTAAACGCGTTCGCATTGCCGGGCGGATTCTTTTTCGTGAATAAGGGGCTGATCTTGGCTGCTGATAACGAGGCGGAACTTGCAGGCGTGATGGCCCACGAGATCGCTCACGTGGCAGCCCGCCATGCAATGGAGAATCAAGGGAAAGGAACGCTGATCAATTATGGAGCCCTCGCAGGAATCATCTTTGGCGGCCCGATCGTCAGCACGGTACTCCAGAACGGCGGCGGTATCCTTGCCGGGCTCGCTTCTCTCAAATTCTCGCGCGGAGCGGAGAATGAGGCCGACAACCTAGGCGTTCAATACTTGTATGCTTCCGGCTATGATCCTCTCGCAATGTCGACGATGTTTGAGAAGCTGGCGTCGAGAAACAAGAAAAAGCCCGGATCGATCCAAAAGCTTTTTTCGTCGCATCCGCAATCGCTGGAACGCCGTGACACAAGCCTGGCACTGGTTTCCCGTTTCGCGGAGAAAGAAGAGTACGTGATCAGTACTTCCGAATTTAATCGCGTCAAGAGTCACCTAATGAAGATCACCAATGCGAAAGCAGGAATTTTGGTTGATTTTGACGAGGAAGATAACGCGAAACCTACCTTGAAGAAACGCCAGCCGGACGCACCGGACGCCGATCAAAATGATCCGGCGAGCGGTTCGAGTTCTTCGGATGGTCCGCCAAAGTTAAAGAAGCGTGACGCAGAGCCTGAACCAGCCGCCACGCCAAAACCAATCAATTAGGAATCAATAAAGGCTGCTCGAGATCGGGCAGCCTTTTTCAAATCTCTCCTATACGAGTTCGCTACTTCCCTAGCTTTGTCTTGAGCCTCTGAATCTCGGATGCATCGGTTGAAAGTCTCAGAGCCCACGTCCAAAACGACCTGGCCTTCTCCCCTTGATCTTTGGCCTTAAGAACATCCCCGAGGTGCTCTCGGATCGCGGCAGATTCGACATCCAGCCGTGCCGCCTTCATCAACAACCGCTCCGCCTCGTCCAACTGTCCAAGTTTGAATCTGACCCAACCGAGGCTGTCCAGATAGTTGGGATTCGTCGGGTCCACTCGGAGGGCTTGCGCGATCATCTCCGCCGCCTCGCTGAGTCTCTCGCCACGTTCCGCCATGAAGTAGCCCAAGTTATTCAAGGCCATGGGATTACCAGGAGAGAGTTTCAACACTTCGCGCAGCGTCCGTTCTGCAGCCACAAAATCGCCTCCTGATTGCTGGGCCGTCGCAAGTGCAGTGAGCCCGATCTGCCTGCGTTCCGATCCGGAGGCAGCAGAGACAGCCTGATTGGCAACCTCAATGGCGTTCTTACTGCGGCCGGCACGAATATAAATGCTCGAGATAAACAAAAGATCGGAGAACTCGTCAGATGCGGGGACGGGAACATTGATCGTTCCTGAAGAGAGGCTTCCAGCCACCGTCGGCGGTGAGACTCGCGACTTCTTCACCAATTCTACGGCACCATCCACCTGGCCAAGATCGGTTAACAGCGAAGCCTCGAACCGAAGCAGCCCAGTGTCCGCCGGACGCTTCTCGCGTAAGGATCGGATCAGGGCCAAAGCCTCCTTTCGATTTCCCTGCGTTTGGAGGAACATCACCATCTGCCGGTCCGGAAAAGCATCGTCCTTGCCCAGGATCTTCCTCGCTCTTTCGATAAAGCCTTTCACCGCCTCGGGACGGCTTGCGAGCTTAGCGGTGTGGATAAGCTTTTCAAATACGTAAACGACAAACTCGCGATCCTCGCCGATGGTCGGGCTAGTCTCTCCAATTCCTCGAATGGCAAGGGCATTCTCGAAAGCACCGATCGATTCATCGTATCTGTCCTTCTCGGTATAGAGCTCACCGAGGCCAACTGATAGGGTCGACGATGCCGCCTTGTTCTCTTTGCCGGTCAAGGCGATGTGCTTCTTATAGAGAGCGACCGCATCTTCGAACCGGCCCAGACGAGCCTGTTGCCGCGCAAGCATGTCGATGAGCGACACATTCGCAGGGTTAGAGATTACAGCCTGCTGAAGTGAAGTAATTATCTTCTCGGCGGCGACGCCCGCGGCCGAATCAACCACCTCCGCCAGCATCGAAATGGCTTCCTGGTTCTGACCATTGTCTGCGACGAGCTCACCTAAGATCGCTGCCGCCTCATCCCTCTTTCCTGTCCTCGCTAGCGCCGATGCGAGATTAAGACTTGCCGTATCGTGGTCAAGTGTTTTACCGCCCATGCGTCGTTCGTAGAAGCCCGCTTCTAACGCTGGAGCCGACGAGACCCAATTTCGGAGGGCCGTGATCTGTGCTTCCGTATTGCCTTTGAACTCGGCATACGCACTTAGAAACGCCCACGCTTCTGCGTTTCGGGGATCGAGACGAGCTACCTCGCGCCACTCAGCTTCCGCCTTATCCGCAAATACCTGCGCACCCGCAGGAATGGCGGAGCTTATGCGGAT
>JANNNS010000187.1:0-10885 GCA_031398645.1 Acidobacteriota bacterium | reverse complement strand
ATGAGGGCGGTTTTTTGACCGGCCTTTTCACGGATAAGGACAGCTCGGAAAGTGCTTACAAGTCTCTGCGTGACCGCGGATATTCGGATGACGAGATCAACGTGATCATGTCCGACGACACGCGCAAGAACTACTATGGCGACGGCACAGTGGTCGAGTCCGAACTGGGTAGCAAGGCGGCTGAGGGCACGGGTATCGGCGGAGCCATCGGCGGAACGCTGGGTGCGATCATCGGCGGCATCGCTGCGGTCGGTACTAATCTTGTTTTGCCCGGCCTGGGCCTGGTTGTCTGGGGACCGGTTGCTGCGGCCTTGGCGGGAGCCGGTGCAGGCAGTTTGACCGGCGGCCTGGTCGGCGCACTCATCGGCTGGGGCATTCCCGAAGAGAGAGCGAAGATCTACGAAGACGGCATCAAGACCGGCGGCACCGTTATCGGCGTCAAACCGCGTTCGGATGAAGATGCTCAGTACTTCGAGACCGAGTGGAAAGATAACTATCGCGGCCAGCATATCTATCGTTAATCGATAGATCTTTCGCGATATGTTTTGATCGAACCAAAGGGCCGGTTGCTGTTTCTGCCGACAACGTTCGTCGGATATGGCATCGGCCCTTGATCTACTTTGAGACTAAGACCTTGAGAGGACACAAATAATGAACACGAAAATAGCTTTAACGCTTACCCTGGCCGCATCGGCCGGACTTTTTGGCTGCACTTCAACTACCGACAACAGCAATTTGCGCAACGCAAATACCAATACCGGTTACGTGACAAACGCTAACGCAGTTACCCCAAGGCCGGCAGCGACCACGGCTCCGTCAACATCAGCGACGAATTCTTCCGACAACATGAACGCACGTTCGAATTCGAACATGAACTCGGCACCCAAGGGTTCAAATATGAATTCGAATATGAACTCGAAGATGAACACGAACCGCTAACCTACCGGGTAAAGGAGAAGTTATGAACGCAGTTGAACTACTAAAAGCCGATCACGACGTCGTAAGGAAATTATTCCAGGACATCAAGGAATCGGAAGACGCAAAGCATCCACCAATCTTCAAGAAGATAAAGGCCGAACTCGACGTTCATGCTCACATCGAAGAAACGATCTTTTACCCAAAGCTTAAAGAAGACGGCGATAAGGAATTGGTGGATATCGTCCTCGAGGGCATTGAGGAACATCGGCAGATGAAGATGTTCCTCAAACAGATCTCCGATCTGTCCGACGACAGCGAACTGTTCGAACCGAAGCTGAAAGTGCTGATGGAAGATACAGAACATCACGTAAAAGAAGAGGAAGACGAGATGTTCCCGATGGTAAAGGAGCAGTTCAGTTCGGACGTGCTGAACCGCCTCGGTGACAAAATGGTCTTAGAAAGGAAGAAATTCAAGAACGCAGAATAGTTAGGGGAATCTATGGCAAGTCGAAATAAGGCAGACAGCGGCAACAAGAAGTTACAAGATCTTGAGATAGATCGGACAACCGGTACCGATCAATTCCTGACTACGAATCAGGGCCTTCGAATCAACGATAATCAAAACTCGCTAAAGTCCGGCGAGCGAGGAGCAACGCTTCTCGAAGATTTCATAATGCGTGAAAAGATCACGCATTTTGACCACGAGCGCATTCCGGAACGTATCGTCCACGCTCGCGGCAGTGCGGCACACGGCGTGTTCCAGGTTTACGAGTCAATGGAAAAGGTGACGAAGGCGAAGTTCCTTTGTGACCCAAAACGCGTGACCCCTGTGTTCGTTAGGTTCTCTACCGTTGCCGGTTCCCGAGGATCGACGGACCTGGCCCGCGACGTTCGCGGCTTCTCGGTAAAGTTCTACACGGACGAAGGAAACTACGATCTGGTGGGCAACAACATGCCGGTCTTCTTTATTCAGGACGCGATCAAGTTTCCCGACCTCATCCACGCGGTCAAGCCGGAGCCGCATAACGAAATGCCTCAGGCGGCATCGGCGCACGATACATTTTGGGATTTCATCTCGCTCATGCCTGAATCGGCCCATATGATAATGTGGGCGATGTCGGACCGCGCACTTCCGCGTTCGTTGCGGATGATGGAAGGCTTTGGCGTCCATACTTTCCGCTTTATCAACGCAAAGAATCAATCGACCTTTGTGAAATTCCACTGGAAGCCATTGCTCGGCGTCCATTCGGTCGCGTGGGACGAGGCGCAGAACATCTCCGGCAAAGACCCCGATTTTCACCGCCGTGACCTGTGGGAAGCTATCGAAACCGGAGCCTTCCCCGAATGGGAATTGGGCGTTCAGTTGGTGCCCGAGGCAGACGAGCACAAATATGAATTCGATCTTCTCGACCCGACAAAGCTCATTCCCGAAGAACTGGTTCCGGTTCGCCGCATCGGCAAACTTACTCTGAACCGCAACCCGGACAATTTCTTCGCTGAGACGGAACAGGTCGCCTTCCATCCCGGACACGTCGTCTCGGGCATCGACTTTTCGAATGACCCGCTGCTGCAGGGCAGGCTGTTCTCTTACACCGACACTCAGCTATCGCGTCTCGGCAGTCCGAACTTTCACGAGATCCCGATAAACCGTTCTGTCGCTCCGGTCCACAATAATCAGCGCGACGCCCACATGCGGCAGACGATCAACACGGGCAAGGTCGCCTATGAGCCGAACTCGCTCGGCGGCGGCTGTCCATATCAGGCATCGATGGCGGACGGCGGATTTCACAGTCACGAGGAAAGGATCGACGCAAAGAAAGTGAGGGCGAGAAGCAGCAGCTTTCACGATCACTTTAGCCAGGCGACACTATTCTTCAACAGTCAGTCGGAACCCGAAAAGAACCACATTATCAATGCGCTCAGGTTTGAACTGGGCAAGGTAGAAACGCCCGCGATCCGCGTCAGAATGCTCGGCATCCTGAGCCAGATCGATAAAGGCATGGCAAGAAAGGTAGCCGACGCACTAGGCCTTGCGGTTCCCGCAAAACCGGAGCAGCCGATCAATCACTCGTTCGGAGCCGATACCGACCCCAGGTCCGTTCAGCCCAGAAAGGTAAAGTCTTCTATCGAAAGTTCCGCGGCGCTGAGCATGGCAAATACGGTCAAGGACACTATCAAGTCGCGTTGCATCGCGGCATTGATCAGCGATGGTTTTGATGGTGCTCAACTTGCGGCAATGAAGAAAGCTCTAACGGCCCAGGGCGCCCAGCTCAAGACGGTAGCGACGAGGCTTGGCGAAATATCGGCGGCGGACGGAAAGACGGTCACAGCGGATTTCAGTCTGCTAACGACAGCCTCGGTCCTGTTCGACGCGGTGTTCGTTCCGGGCGGAGCCAAGAGCCTCGACGCCCTTGCCGCCGAACCGGATGCCATCCAATTTGTGAATGAAGCGTACAAGCACTGTAAGGCGATCTGCTCAACTGGCGATCCCGCTGCTTTCCTGAGTAAAACCCACATCCCGTCGGATACCGACGACAAAGCCGTCATTCTTACCAAGAAAACGGACCAAGCCGCCGCAGCTTTCATCAAAGCTATTGCAGAACATCGCAATTGGGAACGCGAGACAGCGAGGAAGGTTCCGGCCTAGGGAGATCTAAAAAATACAAGCTATCGGGCGACGACGGATGGGCTACGAGCAACGATCATATCTGTTGCCGTAGCCCAAGTCGCGTTGAAGACAAAAAGAAGGCAGAAGAAGCTTAGAGTAAGGCTTTCGGCCTTATCGGACTTCTTGATCTACATCGACGCGATAACGGCGCGGATCTCGCCGTAGGTGTAGTCTTCGCCGAGGAATTCTTTTATGGGTGAGAGGGCTCCGGACTCGTTAAATTTTATGACGGCGGCGCGAATGGGTTCGACTTTGTGAAGGGGGACGAGTTCGTCGAGGCGGACCTCGCCGGTGGCGACGAACCTGGCGAGGTGGCCTTCGATGGTGCTGGGCTGGACGCCGCGTTGGCGGGCGATCTCGGGCACCGCGAGGCCATCGCGAAACATTTCAAGCGAGACGCGGTAAGTATCCTTGCCGTTGGCATCGCGCTTTGTTCGCGACGCTCTCTCGCGTTTCGGCGATTTAAGGTCTATTCGGGAAACGAGGCCGTTCTTGAGGGAATGATCCCGAATGACTCGCAAGAAGTCGGCTCCGTACTTTTCAAATTTCAGGTCGCCAACACCTGAGATCTTTCTCAATTCCCAATCCGCCTGCGGAAGATACGTCGCCATCTCGACCAGCGTTGCGTCGGAAAATACCACGTACGGCGGAACGTTCTCGCCACGGGCAAGCGTGGTCCGCACCTGCCGGAGTTCGTCGAAAAGGTCCTGGATGTAAGGCAGCGAGACGTTCGCAACCAGCTTCGGCTTTTTCGCCTCACGTACCGTCGCTTTTCGCAATTCGACCGGCGTCGTCCCGGAGAGTACGTCCATACTTTTTTCGGTCAGCACGACGACTGGATACGTGCCTTCGGTTTGGGCAAGATAGTCCTGGGCGATGAGATCTTTGAAATACTCGAACCAATGATCTTTCGAAATATCTGCGCCGATCCCGTATGTCTTGATGTTCTTGTGCTCATCGCGGATCGACTGTGCCTGTGATCCGCGCAGAAAATCGACGAGATAGCTCAAGCCAAAACGCTGCTCGGTCCGATAGACGGCACTAAGAGCTTTTTGAGCAATGACGGTTCCGTCGAACTTCTCGAATGTCGTCGTGCAGTTGTCGCAATTGCCGCAATCTTCGGCCAATTCTTCGCTGAAATAGTTGAGCAGAAAGCGGCGGCGACACGTTCTGAGTTCGCCGAACTTCCCCATCAGATCGAGCTTTTTCAGCATTATCGCAGACTGCCGCTCGTCGCCCTCGACCTCGGCAAAGCCTTTCAGCTTGTTCACGTCCGCCCAACTAAAAAACAGCAGTGCCTCGCTCTGCAGACCGTCGCGTCCGGCACGGCCGGTTTCCTGATAGTAGCTTTCGATGTTCTTCGGCAGATCCATGTGTACGACGAACCGCACGTTTGATTTATCGATGCCCATACCAAAGGCGATGGTGGCGACGATGATCTTCGTTTCGTCGGTCAGAAATGCCGACTGATTCCGGTCACGGGTCTGCTTATCCAGGCCGGCGTGATAGGAAAGCGCGCTAAAGCCTTCGTCACGCAGATCGGCTGCAAGCGAATCGACGGAGTTTCGGCTGAGGCAGTAAATGATGCCGCTCTCGCCCTTGCGTTCTGCAAGATAGTTAAGGAGCTGGCCGTACGAATTTCGCTTTGGTTCGACGGTGTATGAGATATTCGGGCGGTTAAAGCTCGAAACAAATAGTTCGGCATCGCCAAGGGCAAGACGCTCAAATATGTCCTTGCGAACGAGCTTGTCGGCCGTCGCCGTAAGGGCAATAATCGGTATCTGCGGAAACTCCCGCTTGAGCGCCGCCAGCCTTAGATACTCGGGGCGGAAATCGTGGCCCCAGCTCGATATACAGTGAGCTTCGTCGATCGCGAACAGCGAAACGTTGGTGTTCCGCAAAAACTCAATGAACTGATCACCGCTCTGAAGCAATCGCTCAGGAGCGACGTAAAGAAGCTTTAATCTACCGTTGCGGACATCACGAAAGACCTCGACCTGTTCTGCACCCGTTTGGCTGGAATTTAAGAACGCAGCCTCTACGCCATTCGCCCGCAGGGCATCGACCTGGTCTTTCATCAACGCGATCAGCGGCGAGATGACGACGGTCAGGCCGTCCAGCATCAGAGCCGGTATCTGATAACAGAGCGACTTACCGCCGCCCGTCGGCATCAGCACAACGCAATCGCCGCCGCCCAAAACCGTCTCGATCGCCGGCTCCTGATTCATCCGGAACGAATCATAGCCAAAACGGTGTTTAAGAATTTCGCGGGCTTTCTCGATGCTCATTGTTCAAAGTATATGGGAAAAATGTGCAGAGGTTAATTCAGTGCGGGATCCAAAAAACCGTCTGCGGTTTGATGAATGGCGACTATTTAGAGAAAATTCTAGAACACTCACACAAAGTGAAAACTATGGCAAATAATATTTTTGAAATTCCCGTCAAAACGATCGACGGGCAGGAAACTAACTTGGGCGGGTACAAGGGCAAGACGCTCTTGATCGTGAACGTAGCGTCGAAATGCGGATTAACGCCGCAGTACGAGGGCTTGGAAAAGCTCTACGAAAATTACCGCGACAAAGGCTTTGAAATACTGGCGTTTCCGTCAAACGACTTTAAGGGTCAGGAACCCGGCAGCGAAGAGGAGATCAAGGAGTTTTGCTCGTCGAATTACAATGTGCAGTTCCCGATGTTCTCGAAGGTTGGCATCCTCGAAGACCGTCATCCGCTGTACGCAAGCTTGATCGAATCGCACCCCGAAACCGACGTGAACAACGGCGAAGGTATGGAAGAAAAACTCCGCAACTTTGGCCACACACGCGTTGACCCGACCGATGTATTGTGGAACTTCGAGAAGTTTCTCGTCACCAAGAACGGCGAAGTAGCCGCAAGGTTTGCTCCAGATGTAACGCCCGATGACGCTCGCCTGACCGAGAAGATCGAGGCTGATCTGGGAAGTTAGCTTGGATCCAAATGTTCTATTCCTCCTATTCATCTTCTTCTGTGGACGTTAAAAGGCCGAGCCACGGAAGAAGACGAATAAGAGGAACGGAAGTTTTAGAAGTCCTGGTCCGTACTTGAGGAAAAGAAAGGATGCCTTTTCAGACACCCCTTTTTCGTGATCTCCCCTAGCTAAATCTCAACGGCATCTATCTGTGCCTTTTGCAGCTTGCCGCTGTAATCGACGTACAAGGATTTCCACTCGCTAAATATATCCAGCACCTGCGTTCCCGCTTCGCGATGGCCGTTGCCGGTTCCTTTGGTTCCACCAAATGGTAAGTGGACCTCGGCTCCGATGGTTGCGGAATTGACGTAGCAGATGCCGGTGTACAATTCCTGCATCGCATGGAATGCATTATTCACGTCCTGGGTGTAGATCGCCGATGAGAGGCCGTACTTCACACCATTAACGATGTCAATGGCCTCATCAAGCGTAGCAAACGGAATAACGCACGTTACCGGCCCGAAGATCTCTTCCTGTTCGATCCGCATTCCAGGTTTGACGTTGGTAAAAACAGTCGGCTCTACGAACCAGCCCTTGGCAAAGTCGCCCTTGGTCAGGCGGTTGCCGCCGCAAGCGAGCGTGGCCTTATCCTGGTTCTTGCCGATGTGGATGTATCCGAGGATCTTCTGCATCGCGTCCTCATTGATCACCGGGCCGACCTCGGTTTTAGCGTCGAGGCCGTTACCGACGCGAAGCTGTTTCACCTTTTCGACAAGCTTGTCACAGAATTTCTTGTAGATCTTCTTGTGCACGACCAGTCGCGAGGAAGCCGTACAACGCTGGCCGCTCGTGCCGAATGCTCCCCACAGCGAGCCTTCGACGGCATTATCGATATCGGCATCATCCATCACGATGATCGCGTTCTTGCCGCCCATTTCGAGGCTGACTATCTTGTTGTCGCGGGCACACTGTTCGGCGATAATGCGGCCCGTGTTAGTCGAACCCGTGAACGAGATGAGGCGGACGTCTTTGTGATTTACGAGCGACGCACCGGCTTCACCGAAACCGTTAACGATGTTCACTACGCCCTTAGGAATTCCGGCTTTCTCGCACGCCTTGATCAGATTGATCGTCGAAAGCGGCACGTCTTCGCCCGATTTGATAACGACCGTGTTGCCGCAAACGAGTGCCGGGATCAGCTTCCACGATGGGATCGCCATCGGGAAATTGAACGGAGTGATCAGCCCGCACAGGCCGACCGGCTGGCGAACGCACATCGCAAACTTATTCGGCATCTCGGCCGGCGTAGTAAACCCGTGAAGCCGTCGGCCTTCGCCCGCGGTGTAATAGGTACAGTCGATCGCTTCCTGAACGTCGCCGCCAGCTTCCTTCAGTACTTTGCCCATCTCGCGGGTCATCTGGCGGGTAAATTCATCCTTATTCGCCCGCAAGATCTCGCCTAGGGTGAACAGCAACTCAGCACGTTTCGGTGCCGGTGTACGACGCCATTTGGTTGCGGCGTTCTTCGCCGCGTCGACCGCTCGGTTCACGTCGTCTTCATTCGAAACCGGGAACCGCCCGACGATATCTGTTGTGTCCGCCGGATTTACATTGTCGAACCACTCACCTGACGACGATCTGACCCATTCGCCATTGATATAATTGTGATAGGTCTTCACCGCTGTTTTCTTAACTTTAGCCTGTTTTGCTTTTGCCATATCCCAAGTCTAAAGCAAGATTTCTTGAGTCCAAAATTGCCGGAAAAGAAAATCCCGGGCGGCCGCGAAATGGGCCGTCCGGGATCTTAAATTTTACAAGCTCCTATTTTATTGCACAGAAAACTGCACGATCTTTAGATCAGCGGTACGGCTTCGCGGATTCAGGGCAAGAACATGAAGAACAACGGCGTCGCCCTGCTTGAGCGAATTCACAATTGCCGTAAATGATCTGACGTCCGTCACAGGAAGGCGGTTGATCTTAACGATCAGATCGCCCTCGCCGAGCGCCTGATTACCGGTCGACGCTTTTACGTCGGCGATGAAACTTTCCGGGTTGATCTCCTTTACAAGGACGCCCTTCTGTCCCTCCATCTTGTAAAGCGACGCGATATCCGGCGGCAGGTCAGTCAAGGTCAAGCCAAAAGGCTTGATATCTTCGGTCCGGCGATCGAGCGGCAATTTCACGGGCGTTGGTTCGTCCGCTGGGTTTCTGGGATCTATCGGCCGTTCGCCCAGGCGAAGCGTTGCGGTCCGCCGTTCGAGATTTGAGCCCGCTTCGCGAAGATAGTTGACCGCGACCGCCTGATCCGGCGCCGTCCCCGACACTTTCGCGATCAGATCCTGTGCACTCTCAACCGGTTTGCCGTCAAAATCGACAATCACGTCGCCTGACTTAAGTCCCGCCGCTGCGGCAGCTCCTTTCAGATCACGCAATTCCATCAGGATCGCACCCTTTGCCTCACGCATACCGTAAACTTTTGCGAATTCAGGCTTTACAGATTCAAGCGTGACACCGAGATAACCGCGGCGCACCTTGCCGCTCTTCACGATTTGTTCGAAGACGTTCGCCGCATCGGTCGATGGAAGAGCAAAGCCCACGCCGTTGAAATCGCCGTTAGTTGTTGCGATCTGGGAATTTACGCCGATCACCTCGCCTTTCATATTCACTAGCGGGCCGCCGGAATTGCCGCGATTGATCGCCGCATCCGTCTGAATAAACCGCTGGAAAAGCGTAGCGGACGGTGTGGCCCGCTGGGTTTGTGAAATGATGCCGGCCGTGACAGTGCGTGTCAGGCCGAACGGCGAACCGATCGCGATAACCCAGTCGCCGACCTGAGCCTGCCCGGAATCGCCCATTTTAACGACCGGAAGGTCTCGCCCCGCTTCGATCTTGAGGACCGCGAGATCGGTCTCCTCATCCGTGCCAACGATCTTTGCAAGATAATCCTCGCCGGAATCGAGCTTAACGCTTATCCGAGCAGAATCCGCTACAACGTGTGCGTTGGTCAAAATGTAGCCTCGTTTATCGACGATAAAGCCGCTGCCTACAGCATAGGTAGGCCGACGCGGCATTTGGCGGTTGAAGAAGTCAAGCAAGTCGCCGGGCTCGGTCGGTTTGGCACCACTGCGGGCTGTCACTTCCGGCATCTTTCCCTTTGTATCAATGCTGACGACCGCCGGTTCGACCATTTTTGCGGCAGCAGCGAAAGACAGCGAAAGCTGTTGGGGCGTGATAGCTGCCTGAGGTGCTTGAGCTGAAGCTACGGAGCCAAGGGCCACGGAAAAAAACAGGATATGCACGGCCCGCGGCAGACGCATTTTTCGATCAAATTGGAACATTAAGGCTACTCCTGAAAAAATCGAGATAAACGACAATGCTGTGATTCTTGGAAGTATAACAAATACTGCCCGTTGTCCGAAGATTTTTTGCGGCGAGGCAAATACCGTGTTCTACGGCCCCATCCTGAGAATGACCTTGAGCACGCCTTTCTCGTCCGCCCGGCCTATTGCAGCCAGACCATCCGAGAGTGGGAATTCATCGCTCACCAGCTTTGTGACATCGACCTTTTTGTCGCGGAGCAGATGGAGGGCCGGCCCAAATTGCCCGCACCTTGAACCGACGACGGTTATTTCATCGACCACAATTCGCGATGCCGGCCAGGCCGGTGTGCCATGGAACGTCGATTTAAGCACGATCTTCCCTCTCGGCTTAACAATTTCGACGGCAGAAGCGAAGCCGGATTCAGAGCCGCTCGCCTCGACCACCACGTCGAAGTAACGGCCAAATTTAACGGCATCTTCACTCAGAACACCCACGATGTCAGCGGCTTCGGCGATAGCCAGCTTAGATCTATGCCGGCCGAGAATCGTCACATCCGCCGATTTGAGCCGCAGCGACATCGCACACAGCAGGCCTAACTTCCCATCGCCAATGACGGCAACCTTCGTTTCCGGGCCGATCTGGACTTGCTCGGTTATGCCATAAGCGGCAGCAAGGGGTTCGGCAAACACCGCCTCCTCGTCGCTTACATTGTCCGGAATTTCGAGCAGGTTCTGTGAAGGAAGTGTCAGATATTCGGCGTGGCAACCGTCGCGGCCGACGATCCCCAGAACGGTCCGGCCCGGGCAATGGCGCGCGTCGCCGGCGAGGCATTTTTCGCATCGGCCGCAGCCAGCGTTTATCTCGCCCACAACTCGTTTACCCACGATCTCAGGGCGACTTTCGCTCCTTTCGACGATCCCCACAAACTCGTGCCCGATCGTTCCGCTGAAATCCGCATATCCGCGAACGATCTCGAGATCGGTGTTGCAGATGCCCGAGCAAACGACGCGGACGAGAACTTCTGATCCGGCTTC
>JANNNS010000019.1:0-1568 GCA_031398645.1 Acidobacteriota bacterium | reverse complement strand
GACCCCTTGATTCGTAGTCAAGTACTCTATCCAGCTGAGCTACGGGTGCCCAAAGCGAACTATTAGCCTACAAAACCCTTTAACGGAGTGTCAAGTAGTCCTACGCGAAGCGCAGATCCCAAGACACAAGTGCACGAAGGGCGGAGACCCAGCCTTCGCGGTCTTCGGATGAACCTAGAACAGGTCAGCGGGCGAAATAGCCGGTTCGGGAGCGAGATACGAATTCGGGATTGGCTACCTCAACCTTGATGGTACGCCATTTTCCGTCGCGTTTTAGGTTACTCGGCTGATACTCGATCGTATAAAGCGTGCGGAGGTCGGCGGCAACCGCGGCGTAGAGCGTGGCCATCTGATCGAGTCGCTGAATCTCGTTAAGGGTGCCTCCGGTCCTTTCGGCGATCAACCTGAGACGTGTGCGGGCTGTACTGAACAAGGCTATCTGCGTCGGCGTTGGATCGGCAAGCTTTGCGGGATCACCCGTCGGCAGAGCCAGTGGATATATCGTCACACCCTGAAGGTCTGACCGGCTCAAGATCCGGTTTAGCGACTCGCTTGCCTCGGGCTTCAAGGCCGAGGGGATCGCCTCGGGACTTAGCGATGCAAGCAGTTTGCGGTCCTGATTCCGCATTTCGGTATCGACGCCATCGGTCAAAACTACGATCGCTTTCCGTCGATTCTCTTCTTTTGAGAGCTTGTCGAGACTAAAAAGCAGAGCTTTGTATAGGTCTGTGTCGCCGGAGCCGTTCGCGAGTGAAATGGACTGAACTGCGGTTGCCCGGTTGGTCGTGAAATCGTTGAGGAGGTTGATCTTTGTGTAAAATTCGACGACGGCGACACGATCCTGCGGATCGAGAGCGTCTATGAACCGGGAAGCGGAGAGCCTTATATTCTGCCGGAAGCTCTTGGTCGAGCCGCTCATATCGAGCAGCATAACGACGCTGAAGGGAGCGGTGCTTGCCTCAAACCGTGCTATCTCCTGCTTGTTGCCGTCTTCGAATACCGCGAACTCGGTACGATCCAGAGTGGTGATCGGCCGGCCGCGGGAATCGACTACGCCGACGTTTACGCGAACAATAGCCGAATCGACCTTTATCGGATCATCCACCTGGCCGAGTACGGAAAGGCACAATGCAGATATTAGGAACAGCAGGAATATACAACTTCTCAGCATAATAAATTCTAACAGTCAGACGCTATTTCGAAAAATCCCGTTGCATTGGCGTTCTCGGCAAATTTTCCTTAACATTGCAGCGTAAGATGTTCTATAATGACGTGTTCACTCGATGCTGTATTTCGCATTGACCTAGATCGTGTTGCAGATATTCGACCGGCCCGGCAGACCAGAAAATGTTCTATAAGCCGAACTTCTGCTGTAATTGCGGAGAGAAGATTCAACGAGCGGAATGGAAACTCCTTACCAGCCGCCGCTTTTGCGATGTTTGCGGCGTTGAGAATAAGGGGCATGAACTGCTTCCAAAGGTGATCGTCATCGCGGGAGTTTTGCTCGGTGTTTTCGGCCTCGGAAGTCAATTCGGCGGCTCGAGGCAGCCTGAATCCAAAGCCTCTCT
>JANNNS010000176.1:0-4760 GCA_031398645.1 Acidobacteriota bacterium | reverse complement strand
TGGCAGCAGGTGGCTTGGTTGCCCTTGTCTATGCGGTTGCATGCATTAAGTTCGAAGCTGATCTTCAAGCGGGATCTGCGGAGTCGAACCTGTGGAATCGTAGATGACGCCGCTGATCAACGCGGGAAGTCCGATCATCAGGAAATTGATCGCCATCCCGGCAACGACTTGATCGGCTTCGAACTTAATGCATGCAACCGCATAGACAAGGGCAACCAAGCCACCTGCTGCCATCCCGGCGACAAATCCGAGATACGGGTTATGCGTTTGGAGCGTGACCACGGCTGCGGTAAACGCCCCGGCCAGCATCAGGCCCTCGAGAGCAATATTTATAACGCCCGAACGCTCGGAAAACAGGCCTCCCATCGCAGCAAATATAAGCGGCGTGGCCGACCGGATGGTGGCAAACAATGTCGAGAGAATGAGGGCGACCCAGACCGATTCGCTCATACCTTTGCCGCCCTCCCTTTGCCCTTGGAATACTTCTGGAGACTTGCGACCGACAAAATGATGATCGCCTGCAGTACCCAGCCGAGATCCTTTGAAACATATCGCGTAAAGGCATCCACAAATATTTCGCCTCTCAGAAGGACGCCGAAAAATATAGCCGCGATCAGCACGCCGATCGGGTGATTTCGCCCGAGCAATGCGACCGCAATTCCCAGGAAGCCCCAGTCTGCCGAAAAGCCGACCTCAAAATGATGGCGTGTTCCCTGCACTTCACCGATGCCGACCATGCCGGCAAGCATGCCGGAAATGGTCATCGCGAGAATTATCTGCTTCTTTGTCGAAATACCGCCATACTCCGCCGCATCCGGATTCTCGCCGACGGCTCGCAATTCGTAACCCCATTTCGTCTTCCAAAGAAAGACGTAGACCACAACGCACATTACCAGGGCGATCAGAAAAGCAACATTCAGCGGGACGTCATAGGGTATGGCCGGAAGGAACTCGTTCAACCGCGGAATGTGAGCGGCCTCGCCGATCTCGGCGGTTCGCTGGATCGGGTCGCCGGGGATCTTATAGAAGTATTGGGTGAAGTACCCGACCAACGCGATCGCGATGAAGTTGAGCATGATGGTGTTGATCACCTCATGCGAACCGAACCTGGCTTTTAGAAGTCCGGGGATCGCACCCCAAATGCCGCCCGCTGCTATTGCGGCGAGCATGCATAACGGCACAAGGACGATCGCAGGAAGGCTCAACCACGACCAGTTCTCCTCTTGCCCAAAAATATTGACAACGGTGCCGCCAAACTTGATCCCAACCCACGCCGCTGCAAAAGCTGCTACATAGAGTTGTCCTTCGGCTCCGATGTTCAATAGGCCGCAGCGAAATGCGACCGCTACCGCCAGCCCAGTAAATATCAGCGGAGTCGCATAGTGCAGCGTCCAGCCGATGTCCCTGAGCGAGCCAAAGGAGTTAGTGAGAAGCAGCGAGTACGCGTTGAATGGATTATCGCCGAGCAGCAGGATGATGATACCGCCGACGACAAAAGCCGCTGCAACAGCGACCAACGGCCATACGATTTCGCGAACGAGGTTCATGAAAGCCAGTAAAGAGAAAGGTTACCAGGAAGATGCGGTGTAAATATAACCGAGAAATACCATTACTGTCACGGCTGAAACTCAATATTACCGTGTTACACCGTCCGCATATCCAGCTAAGTTCTATAAACTCGCCGAAAAACCGTTGACTCCTTTTAACCGGACAAGTTTCCTTGTTCGGCGCTTGTCCGGTGCTTGTCCGGTCGGGGTCACCGGACATGCAAACTGCCAGAAACATTGGCTTTACAGTCGGCTAACGTCCGAAAAGCCCTATCTTTTTGAAAAAAATCGACAAGTAGCGTAAGTCTTTTGTTTTCAATATCCAAGTCGTAATCCCGTTGCGGACGCGATGTACACAAGAGATCGTGACAAGCTACAAATTTTCAAACATCTGTGCCGCGTGTTGCGTTTATAAGACAGTGTGCCATAAATAGAGTATCGGGTCAATATATTTTGAATTTCGTGGCCTTTGCAAGCAGAACCGATCTACCGCTGCACACCAGCGGGAATCAAGCACCCTCCTCCACATAAAAATGGCACTTGACAATACATCACTCATATTTTATTATCTTTAATGACTAATGATTTAGTCGTACAACTAGATCAACCAAAAAATGGAGGAAATCATCATGAACATTGTTAAATATGACCCTTTTCGTGAACTTCGCGGTCTCCAGGATGAAATGACGCGGCTTTTTGCTGGAGTTGCTCCGCGCAATCGTGAAGAAATGGCCAGCGGAACGTGGATCCCGAGTGTTGACATATTCGAAGACAAGGATAGATTGGTTCTAGAGGCCGATCTCCCGGGCCTGAAGCGCGAGGACTTCGAGATATCTGTCGAGAGCAACGTTATTACCTTGCGCGGCGACCGGAAGTTTGAAAAGAAAGTTGACGGTGACAATTATCACCGAGTAGAACGCAGCTACGGATCGTTCACAAGATCGTTCACGTTGCCCCAGACCGTAACTGCGGAGGGTGCAACCGCCGACTTTACCGACGGCATCCTGCGCGTGAGCCTGCCGAAACGCGAGGAGACAAAGGCACGAAAGATCGAGGTGACCGGCAACGACGCCTCACCGAAAACGATCGACACTGAAAAGGCAACATCGGCAAAAGCCTGATATTTGCCAAGGACAAGATCGCGGTGAACGGTGGGTGACATCCTTCATCGTTCACCGCTTTCGCATCTGGTGATGTTATGAGATTTGACAGATTTACAATTCGCGGCCAGGAAGCCATTCAGGCGGCAATAGGTATTGCTGAAAAGAACAGCAATCAGCAGGTCGAACCGGAGCATTTGCTTATGGCGATGCTCGAGCAGAAGGAAGGTGTTGTCCGTCCGATCCTCGGAAAAGTCGGCGTCAATGTGCCTCCGGTGCTGACAGAACTGCAGGCCGCGATAGATAAGTTTCCAAAGGTGACCGGCGGCCAGCAGTATTTTAGTTCCCGCACGAATACGATCTTTCAGGATGTTCAAAAGATCGCCGAGAAGATGGAGGACGAGTACACCTCGACCGAGCACATTCTGATCGCGATCGCGGCTGAAAAAGAAGGTGATGCTGGCCGGATACTACGTTCAAACGGCGTGTCGAGCGACGACGTCGATAAAGTGATCACCGAGATGCGGGGCGGATCAAAGATCACCGACCAGAATGCCGAAGAGAACTTTCAGGCGCTCGAAAAATATGCCCTGGACCTGACGGAGCGTGCACGCAAAGGCAAGCTCGATCCCGTCATCGGTCGTGACGAAGAGATCCGCCGTACAATCCAAATACTTTCCAGGAGGACAAAGAACAATCCGGTCCTTATTGGCGAGCCCGGCGTTGGCAAAACTGCGATCGTCGAGGGCCTGGCCCAGCGAATAGTTTCGGGAGACGTTCCAGAGACGCTAAAGAACAAGAGGCTCGTCTCACTCGATCTTGGGGCGATGCTTGCGGGTGCGAAGTACCGTGGTGAGTTCGAAGATAGGCTCAAGGCCGTTTTGAAAGAGGTTGAGAAGGCTGAGGGGCAGATCATCCTGTTCATCGACGAGCTTCATACGCTTGTCGGAGCAGGTGCGTCGGAAGGCTCGATCGACGCGTCGAACATGCTCAAACCGGCATTGGCCCGCGGAACGCTGCGTGCGGTCGGTGCGACCACATTGGCGGAATATCAGAAATACATTGAGAAAGACAAGGCACTTGAACGCCGCTTTCAGCAGGTTTACATCGGCGAACCGACCGTCGAGGATACGATCGCGATCCTTCGCGGGCTGAAAGAACGGTACGAGATACATCACGGTGTTCGGGTCAAAGACTCTGCGATCGTAGCCGCGGCGACCCTTTCGCATCGGTACATCACGGACCGCTTTTTGCCCGATAAGGCGATCGATCTGATCGATGAGGCGGCAAGCAAGCTCCGCATCGAGATCGATTCCATGCCGCAAGAGATCGACGTTTTGGAGCGTGAGATATTGCAGCTTGAGATCGAGCGGCAGGCACTTTCACGCGAAACGGACGATAAATCGAAACAACGTCTGGACGATATCGAAAAGCGTATAGCTGATCTCAACGAGAAATCTTCGGCGATGAAGGCCAAGTGGCAGTCAGAGAAGGAAGAGATCGAGAAAATGCGCACTCTCAAGGCGCAGCTTGACGAGGCCCGAACCGAATTGGAACGAGCGCGCCAGCAGGGCGACCTTAATAAGGCTGCCGAGCTTCAGTATGGCAAGATACCGGAAGTAGAGAAGCTGCTGGAAACTGAGCAAAAGAGGCTCGAGGAACTTCAATCTGACGGTGTTTATCTAAAAGAAGAGGTCGACGAAGAGGACGTAGCTGAAGTTGTAGCGAAATGGACCGGCGTACCGATCACGAAAATGCTCGAAGGCGAGATGCAGAAGCTGGTTTTGATGGAGGAAAAACTCCGTACCCGCGTCATCGGCCAGGACGAAGCTCTCGAAGCGGTTTCAAACGCGGTTCGTCGTGCTCGTGCCGGGCTCCAAGACCCGAACCGTCCGGTAGGTTCGTTTATTTTTCTTGGCCCGACCGGAGTCGGTAAAACCGAGACCGCAAGGGCGCTCGCAGAATTCCTATTTGATGATGAGCGCTCGATGGTTCGCCTGGACATGTCCGAGTACATGGAAAAGCATGCGGTTGCGAGAATGATCGGTGCCCCTCCGGGCTATGTTGGGTATGACGAGGGTGGCCAGTTGACCGAAGCTGTCAGGCGTCGGCC
>JANNNS010000165.1:0-11118 GCA_031398645.1 Acidobacteriota bacterium | reverse complement strand
GCCGGAGATCTCTTGCCCCCAGACCGTAAACAGCGGAGCCGTTAACCCGATCACCCACGAGAGCGAGAAAAGAAGGACGACCCGCATTATAAACGCGAGCGAAAGGCCGATATAGCGAGCCTTTGCCTGCTGATCGGGCGGAAGTTTGCCAGCGAGGATCGAGATGAAAATTACGTTGTCGATACCAAGGACAAGTTCGAGCACCGTCAGCGTAGCAAACGCGATCCAGACATTCGGGTCAGAGAGGAATTCCATAAAAAGATTGTCGTTTCTAAATTTGAGTTAGATGATTATAGATCGAATTGAATTACTTTTCGAACCCTAAGGTGTTGTATCCCGACACGGAGCGGTGGCTGCTCTATCCGCGGCCTCGCGTGCTTGTTCGTTTTGCTTTGAGCTGGGTTTGATGACGTCGGTGACGCAGTTCTCGTTCTTGCCGATCTTAGCGACCATAAAATACGAAACGCTTTTCTGCGAGTCTTCCGGATTCGAGACGTTATATCGGGCGATCAGCGCGACCGGCACTCCGCCTTTCATTCGCCACTCTATCTTCTCGCCGATCGATGAGAAACTGCTGTAGAACCCCCAGAAATTCAACTCAAACTGCTTCCTCGCCGGCGTGATTACGTTCAGCGTCTGCCGAATATCACCCTCGACCAACTGAACCTTATAACCCGCCGCGCCTTTACATTCCCCAACATACGAACCTGTCCCTTCCGCCGAAGACTCGACCGTCCGGCACGCACTCGTCTTCGTACTCGTGTAGATACTTGTCTGCCCCTGAGCCAGAATGGCCGACAGAGTAACGACGATGCAGGCCCATAGAAACACGCGCATTTAGCTCCTCCTTTGACTAGATATCGTATCGATAAACGATCTTGCCGCCAACAATGGTGGCGACGGCTCGGCCGGTGAACTGCCAGCCGTCGAACGGCGAGTTTCTTGATTTTGAGCGGGATTCGGCGTTGCGGTATGTCCACACCTTTTGCGGATCGATGATCGTGACATCCGCGATCGAGCCCGGTTTGAGCGTCCCGCGGCCAGCGAGGCCGAGGATCTTTGCGGGATTTGCCGAGCACATCTCGACCAGCCGCTCGAGGCCGATCACGCCTTTGTGGACGAGTTCGTTAAATGCCAGGCCGATCCCGGTTTCAAGGCCGGTTATACCGAACGGGGCACGGTCGAATTCGAGGGCCTTTTCATCGGCATGGTGCGGAGCATGATCGGTCGCAATGGCATCGATAGTGCCGTCTTTTATGCCCTCGAGAACGGCTTCGAGATGCTCTTGGCTACGCAGCGGCGGTGCCATCTTCGTGTTGGTGTCGTAACCCTCGACGGCCCGGTCGGTCAGCGTGAAATGATGCGGAGTGACCTCACAAGTAACGGCGATGCCTTCCTTCTTGGCACGGCGAACCGCCTCGACGGCTCCCTTGGTCGAAACGTGAGCGATATGGATCCGGCCGCCGGTGTCCTTGGCAAGTATCACGTCGCGGACGGCGTCGATGTCTTCGGCAAGTGCGGGCATTCCTTTCAGCCCAAGCAGCAAAGAAAGCCGACCCTCGTGCATCACGCCACCCGACGACAGCGATTTGTCCTCGCAATGATCGATCACCGGAAGGTCAAAGTCGCGGGCATACTGCATCGCCCGCCGCATTATCCCGGCGTTCGGCACCGGCCGGCCGTCGTCAGAAACAGCCACCGCACCCGCCGCCTGCATCTCGCCCATCTCGGCAAGCTCCGATCCGTCGGAAGATTTTGTGATCGCCCCGATCGGGAAAACGTTCGCAAATCCTGCACGCTCGGCCTGCTCGATCATGTAACGCGTGATCGCGGCGTTGTCATTTACCGGATTCGTATTCGGCATCGGGCAGACCGACGTCCACCCACCCGCTACCGCCGCCGCACAGCCGCTCGCGATTGTCTCCTTATGCTCCTGCCCCGGCTCACGCAAATGAACGTGCATATCGATAAAGCCCGGAGCAACAAGCAATCCGGCGGCGTCAAAGACCTCGCAATCAGCCGGAGCATCCTCGCCCGGCCGCAGCCACGCCGCAACCTTCCCGTCCTCAATGAGAACGCTCATCCCCGTATTTTCAGGAGCCGCCGGATCGACCAGATGGCCATTTGCGATTAGTAACTTCATTGCTCGTTTCGGAATTCCGCGATGACTTCTATTCTTCCAACAATATGCGCATTGAGATCTTCAAGGTCCTCCGCGGGTATCCAATATTCCGTATGTTCCGTGCCGCCTACAACCCGGGTTTCGTACTTCGCCAAGAAGGCGGTTCTTACTTCAAATCTAGTGACAAATCCTGCTTTGTCGTCGTTCAATCGTGCATTCCAATCCCTCGCGATCTGAACCGCATAACCTTCATTGAGGACCGGGTAAAAGATCGGCTGTTCCGGCAGCCTGGCGGGAAAACCGGTGAATTCACTCTGCTCTATCAATCGGAGTTCACTTGTTCCCACCGGGCGAAAAAGCGTCGTGGTTTCACCCATTCGCCACGGTGCCTCCGGTCGCAAGATAAAGCACTGCCATCCTGACGGTAACGCCGTATTTGACCTGATCCAGTATCAGCGAACGCGAGCTGTCTGCAACATCAGACGCGATCTCGATTCCGCGGTTCATCGGCCCGGGATGCAGAACTATCGCATCCTTTTTTGCCAGGTCCAGGCGATCGTTGGTCAATCCATAATGTATCGAATATTCTCGAAGCGTCGGGAAATATGCGGCATTCATACGCTCGGTCTGAATGCGAAGGATCATCACCACATCGGCACCGCGAATAGCGTCTTCGACGTGAGCGCAAACCTCCAATTGCGGATTGCGGATCGCAGATTGCGGAATTCCCTCCGTAAAATTGTCGATCAAATGCTCGAAATCTTTCGGAACAAGTGTGCCGGGACCCGCAACCTTTACCTTTGCTCCGAGTTTGGTTAGCAAATGAATGTTCGAGCGGGCAACGCGGCTGTGAATTATATCGCCGACGATCGCGACGTTTAGGCCTTTGATCTTCTTCTTATGCTCGCGAATGGTCATCGCGTCGAGCAGAGCCTGCGTCGGATGTTCATTTGCCCCGTCACCGGCATTTACAATTGCTGCCTTACTCACCTTGGCAAGCTGATGCGGGACACCAGCACTCGAATGCCGCACAACTATGCAGTCGGGCTGCATCGCATCCAGATTGAGGGCTGTATCCAGCAGCGTTTCGCCCTTGGTCACGCTCGATGAGGAAACACTTATATTGACGGCATCGGCAGAAAGGCGTTTGGCGGCTAGTTCAAAAGATGTGCGGGTACGGGTAGAGTTCTCGAAGAAAAGGTTGATGACCGTTTTGCCCCGAAGCGTCGGCACTTTTTTTATCTCGCGGGAATTGATCTCGCGAAAGTTTTCGGCTGTGTCGAGAATGCCGTTGATCTCCGCGGCGGACAGCCCGCGAATTCCCAAAAGGTCCCGGCGACGATATGGTTTCTCCATGTCTATGCGTAAAACCGGCGTTCTGAGCAGCAGCTACAAAAAAAGCAAGGCGTCAACCTTGCTTTGGCAACCTATTCGGCTGGTCGCTCGAATATCCCAACTCCCTCTATATCGTCATACTCTTTGAGCATCACACGGATGATCTCGGTCTGCTTGGTCGGTACCACTTTGCCGACAAAATCCGCCTGGATGGGTAACTCGCGATGTTCACGTCCGCGGTCGATCAATACGGCAAGCTGCACCTTCTTCGGCCGGCCAAAGTCCATTAGCTGGTCCATCGCTGCCCGGATGGTACGACCCGTGTAGAGTACATCGTCAACGAGAACGATTATCTTCCCGTCGATGTCGTCGCCAAGTTCCGTGCGGTTAACTATCGGATTAGCCCCGACGGTCGAAAGGTCGTCCCGATATAGCGTGATATCGATTATCCCGTACAGCGGGCGAACACCCTCGAGTGCCTCGATCTTTTCGACGATCCGCTCGGCCAGCGGGACACCGCGGCGGCGAATGCCGACTATGTATAACTCTTTTGCTCCGTGGTTTTCTTCGACGATCTCAGATGCGAGGCGGGAGACAGCACGCTTCATCCTGGCGCTGTCCATTATTCGGGACTTTTCTACTAGGCTGCTTTCGTCTGTCATCGAACGAGAATCGTAACAAACAAGGGCACAAACTTCAAAGAAGACATCCAAGTTTAGATTCCTGCGTGATTTCCTTTAAGATAGCGGCTTCAACATGTCCAAACTGTTCGAAAAAATAGTCCGGCCAGCCCTGTTCGGCTTAGATGCCGAGACTGCCCATGAATTCGGGATCAAGGCCCTCGAAACAGGTCTGGATTCGGCTCCCGCACAAAGGTTAGCGAGATCACGATATATATTTGATTTTCCGTGGGAAGTTGAGCGGTTCGGGCTTAAGTTCCAGAATCCGATCGGAATTGCTGCGGGTTTCGACAAAAACGGACGGGTCGTCAATCAGCTCGCCTCATTGGGTTTTGGGTTTGTCGAGGTCGGCACCGTAACGTTGTGGCCACAGGCGGGAAATGAGAAGCCGAGAATGTTCCGCCTTCCGCAGGACGAGGCGCTGATCAATCGTCTTGGATTCAACAATGAGGGTGCTCAGGCCGTGGCGGAGCGCTTGGCTCGTCTGGATCGTCGATGCGTTGTAGGCGTCAATATAGGCAAGAATAAGGATGTTCCGAATGAGGAGGCTGTCGAGAATTACCTGGCGGCGTTTGATGTGGTCCATCCGGTTGCAGATTACATCGCGGTGAATATTTCATCGCCAAATACCCCAAATTTACGCGAACTACAGCGTGCGGAGAGCCTTGACGAACTACTTAGTTCGCTCCAGTCGAGAAATCGTGAATTGGGAAGTAAGCCGCTATTGGTAAAGATCGCGCCTGACCTAACGGATGATGAGATCGAATCCGCGGTCGATGTTTGCAGACAACACGAGGTCTCAGGAATGATCGCGACAAATACGACCACTTCGCGCGAGGGACTCAAGACGGATGGTCTTGCCGAGGTCGGTGCCGGAGGCCTAAGTGGGCGGCCACTTTCGGCACGGTCGACAGCGGTTATTTCGAAGATCTTTAGATATTCCCACGGAAAGATGCCCGTTATTGGTGTAGGAGGTGTCTTCGGGCCTCGGGACGCCTTTGAGAAGGCCTTGGCTGGGGCGTGTCTCATTCAAGCATACACAGGGTTCGTCTACAATGGCCCTTCTTTCGCCAGGTCTGTTAATTCAGGGCTGGTTGAACTGCTCAAGAAAGGCGGGTTCCGGAATCTTGATTCCGCCATCGGGAGCAACGCAGATTGAAATGCCCGTGTAAAAGTGTTTGACACTTCGGAGTCTATCGGTATAATTAAAGTTTTTGCTTTTGGGTGTTCCCGGAAGCAAGTGTTCCAGGGAAGATGATCATTGATATAAGCACGATCGACGACACGGCGTTGCCTTTCGAATTTTCGCAGGAAAGTGCGGATATAGATCTGGACTCGCCGGGCGTGGCGTTGGTCGGGCAGGTCCTCGTTGTCGGAGGGATCACCAAGTACATTGAAAGATTTGCTGTCGAGGGCACGATAACCGGCGAATGGGAATTAGACTGTTCACGGTGTCTGCAGCCCCTATCGAGGCCGCTGTCACTGACCTTTAACGTCGACTACGTCACCGAGGGTGCCCTCGGGACAGCCAGTGAGGTTGAATTAAAGCCGGAAGACCTTGATGTTGATGAACTGCTCGAGTCGGAACTTGACCTTACGCAGCTTGCCCGAGAACAGATCTTGCTGAACCTTCCGGAACAGATATATTGCCGCGAAGACTGCAAAGGGCTTTGTGAAAAGTGCGGCGAGAACCGCAATTTGCTAGATTGTAAGTGTGAGCAGACGGA
Organism: Acidobacteriota bacterium; assembly: GCA_031398645.1. Lineage (GTDB taxonomy): Bacteria > Acidobacteriota > Blastocatellia > Pyrinomonadales > Pyrinomonadaceae > OLB17. The sequence continues at coordinate 5,254 of JANNNS010000165.1, read as the reverse complement.
GATCGATCCACGCTGGGCTGCTTTAAAGAATTTGAAAGATAACCTTAACTGATACGGCAGCTTAAAGCTGGTCGAGAGGTATCGAAGACGAAGGGTAATAATTATGCCAAATCCAAAACGACGACATTCACATTCGCGAACGCGTCAGCGTCGGGCTCATGACGCTCTGACCGTACCGCAATTCTACATTGATAAAGACACGGGCGAAGCGAAGGTCCCTCACCGCATTGATGCAAAGACCGGTATGTATAAGGGCCGGCAGATACTTGACGTCAAAGGTTCCGAATAGAGTTTTGAAATTCTCGAATTTTAAGTTCTAATTCTTGTCAATGACTAACCAAAACGCGGGCATCATCGGGATGGGACACGCTTATCCGGAAGGCATTCTTACCAATGCCGACCTGGAAAAGATCGTGGAGACATCCGATGATTGGATCACCTCGCGAACTGGCATTAAGCAGCGCCACAAAGCCCGTGCAGACGAATATACCTCGCAGTTCGGATCTTTGGCCGCGAAGCAGGCTATCGAACGGGCGGGACTCGATGTCACCGACATTGAATTGATCGTCTGTGCGACAACGACGCCTGATCAGATAATGCCGTCCACCGGAGCCTTGATCCAGGCCCAGATCGGGGCCGTCAATGCTGCTGGAATGGACGTTTTTGCAGCATGTTCCGGCTTTATCTATGGCCTGACGATGGTCGAGTCAATGATAAGGACGGGGCAGATCAAGTATGCCCTTGTCATTGGAGCCGAGGTTTTGACGAAGTACGTCGATTATACCGACCGCGGAACCTGTGTGATATTTGGCGACGGTGCGGGAGCCGCGGTGCTGGGTCCTGTGCCAGAAGGAAAAGGGATCCTTGCAACGAAGATAAGGTCTGACGGACGTTACGAAGAGCAGCTTTATGCTCCCGGCGGCGGCACAAAACTAGGCACATCTCACGAGACCATCGACAACCGTGAACACTTCTTCAAAATGAAAGGCAATGAGCTTTTCAAGGTAGCAGTGCGCTCGATGGCGGATATCTCGGCAGAGATGTTAGCGAAGGCCGGTTACACGGTCGAAGACGTTGACATTGTCGTTCCTCATCAGGCAAATCAGAGGATCACTGATGCCGTGGCCTCTCGTCTTGGCGTACCTGAAGAGAAGATGTATTCAAATATCGCGGAACTCGGTAACACCTCGTCGGCCTCTATCCCGATCGCGATGGACGAGTGCATCCAGTCAGGCAGGATCAAAGAAGGCTCGCTGGTCTTGCTGACTGCATTCGGGGGCGGCGTAACCTGGGGCGGTACCGTGATAAGGTTCTAAGTCAGAACCATCCTGCGTAAGCGGGTGGGTTCTTTTATTTTTGGCGGTTTTCGATACGTTAAGGCGGTTGAAGAACCCACCCGCTCACGCGAGGTGGTTCTGAATATGACAAAGATCGCTTACATTTTCCCCGGACAAGGCTCGCAGGCTGTCGGCATGGGAAAAGAGCTTTTTGATAACTTTTCAGCTGCCCGCGAGGTCTTTCAGCAGGCCGACGACGCTCTGGGGTTTTCGCTTTCCGAGATGTGTTTTAGCGGGGACGAAGCCGATCTCCAGCTCACTGCAAATACCCAGCCTGCGATACTGACGGTCTCCGTAGCGGCTTTTCGTGCGCTAGTGTCTGAGGGTGGCTCCAAGCCGGACCTTGTTGCAGGGCACAGCCTTGGAGAGTACTCTGCCCTCGTTGTAGCCGGGGTGCTGAATTTTGCTGATGCCGTAAAAACGGTTCGGAAACGGGGAATCTATATGCAGGAGGCCGTTCCGGTTGGGGTCGGTGCGATGGCAGCGATTCTAGGTCTGGACGCTGCGTCGGTGGAGGCGGGCTGTGCCGAGGCGGCCGAAGGACAGATATGCAGTCCTGCAAATATAAATTCGCCGGCACAGGTCGTTATTGCGGGTGACACCGATGCGGTTGAACGGGCATGCGAAATATTAAAAGCCAAAGGGGCGAAGCGAGCCATCAGACTAAACGTTTCAGCACCTTTCCACTGTGCTTTGATGATGCCGGCACGGGAGAGGCTGAAAGCCGATCTAGAGGCGCTTGAGTACGGCTCGTTCGCGTTCCCGGTAGTGCATAATGTTGATGCGGACCTGAACTCTGATCCGAGCCAGGTTGCCGACCGCCTTACAAGGCAGGTTTCCTCGCCGGTGCGTTGGCTTCAATCAGTCGAGCAGATAAAGGCGAGCGGAGTAACTACTTTCGTCGAGATCGGCCCAGGAAAAGTTTTGACGGGATTGACCCGCCAGATCGACCGAGAGGCAAAGAGCCTCAATGTCGAGAATGTTGAAAGTTTAAGAAATACGTTAGAATCGCTATAAATACAGGAGAGAATATGTCGGAAGTTCAAGATAAGATCAAACAGATAATTGTTGACGAATTGGGTGTTGACGAAGCCGAAGTTACCGAAAATGCCAGATTCATCGAGGATCTCGGTGCGGATTCGCTTGACCTCGTAGAACTCGTGATGCGTTTTGAGGAAGAGTTCGACATCGAGATCCCGGACGAAGACGCCGAGAAGATACAGAGCGTTCGCGATGCGTATGCGTACGTCGAACAACATAAGGGGTAATTTGTTAATCGTTCATCGTTAATGGTTCATTCGGGCGGCCCTTACGAACAATTAAGTCATTGGCAATTAACAGTTAGCAATTAACAATGAGCAAACGTCGAGTAGTAGTAACAGGACTCGGGTTGGTTACGCCGTGCGGTAATGACGTTCCTTCGACGTGGTCCGCGATGATGACCGGTGTCAACGGCGCCGATTACATTAAGAAGTTCGATCCGGAGCGATTCTCGGTACAGTTTGCGTGTGAGGTCAAGGATTTTGATCCACTTAGCTTTCTGGACAAGAAGGAAGCCCGAAGAATGGGTGCGTTCACGCATTTTGCTCTTGCGGCTTCCGATGAGGCGGTTAAGGACAGCGGCCTTGTGATCGACGATACGAATGCCGAGATGGTCGGTACCTACATCAGTTCGGGTATTGGTGATTTTTGGGCAATTGAACGTGAGCATGAAAAACTGCTTAACTCCGGTCCTGACAGGGTTTCGCCGTTTTTCATCGTCTCCGCGATCGTCAACCTTGCATCTGGAAATGTTTCGATCAGACACGGGGCAAAGGGACCTAACTCGGCAACGGCGACGGCATGCTCGGCGGGAGCTCACGCCATAGGCGACAGCTTCCGGCTGATCGAACGGGGTGATGCCGATGCGATGATCTGCGGTGGTGCCGAAAGTGCGATCACCCCGATGTCGGTCGCGGGATTCGCTTCGATGCGTGCTCTTTCGACCAGGAATGACGACCCCAAGCGTGCTTCGCGTCCGTTTGATGCTGAGCGTGATGGGTTCGTAATAGGCGAAGGGTCGGGAATTATGATCCTTGAAGAGCTTGAGTTCGCGAAGGCTCGCGGTGCAAGGATCTATGCGGAGATCGTCGGCTATGGTATGAGCGGCGACGCGTTCCACGTCACGATGCCGGACGAAACTGGCTCCGGAGCTATCCGCGTGATGCAGCGTGCGATCAAAGACGCGGGAATCACGCCCGAGCAGGTCGGCTATATCAATGCACACGGCACGTCCACGCCCTACAACGATAAATTCGAATCGATGGCAATTCGAAAGGTTATGGGTGATCACGCGGACACGGTTGCAGTGAGTTCTACGAAATCGATGACCGGCCACGCCTTGGGTGCCGCAGGTGGTATTGAAGCCGTCTTCTCGGTCCTGGCTATTCACGAGAAAAAACTGCCGCCGACGATAAATTACGAATTCCCCGATCCCGAATGCGATCTCGATTACATTCCGAACACGGCCCGCGAAGCCGAGGTCGAGTATGCACTGTCGAACAGCTTCGGTTTCGGTGGAACGAATGCGTGTTTGATCTTTAAGCGTTACGCTGAATAACTTAGAGCGTTTCGGGCCATTTGAGCTTGAAACGCTCTTGTTGTATTCTATGAATGAATACTCATTCATTTTCTTTGTTATATGAAAATAATAGTCTTGATGAAGCAAGTGGCGAACAAAGATGCGGTCCTGCGCATCGGCGCCGATGAGAAATGGATCAATGAGGCGGACGTTGCCCAGCAAACCAATGAGTCCGACGGATATGCCCTCGAAGAGGCACTCAGAATGAAAGAGGCCAAAGGCGAGGGTGAGGTAGTTGTCTGTTCGCTCGGGCCTCAATCGGCAAAGACCGTTATAAAGGACGCTCTTGCCCGCGGAGCTGATCGTGCGATCCACGTGGTCGTGGACGACTCGAAGAAACTGTCACCGTATCAGATCGCAGCCGCGATTGCTGACGCGATTCGCGCCGAGAATGCTGATATGGTCTTCACGGGCCTGCAGTCCGATGATGCCAGTTTTGGACAGACCGGCGTTATCCTCGCCGAACTTCTTGGCATCCCACACGCAACTCTTGTTATCGAGGTCGATCGATCTAAACTAGATGGAACCCTGAGGCTGAAACGCGAGCTTGAGAGCGGTTGGTACCAATGGTTTACATATCAGCTTCCCGCATTGTTGACCATCCAGTCGGGAATTTCGCAGATACGCTATGCATCTCTCAAGGGCATCATGGCGGCGAAGAAAAAAGAGATCGCGGAAGTAACCCCATCGATCGGCGATTTTGCCAGTGGACAGATGATCCAGAAGGTTTATATGCCGTTGAAGACAAAGCAGACCCAGATGCTTGGCGGTGGTGACGCTAAGGCCGGTGCCCTTGAGTTGGTCGACAAGCTGAAGACGGAGGTGCGGGTAATATGATCCTCGCATTCATCGAACACAAGAACTGCGTACTGAACAAGACTTCGCTTGAGGCTATCACGGCCGCTCAGGCTTTAGGCAACGATCTTGGCTTAAAAGTTTCGGCCGTCATTGCATGCGACAAGGACTGCTCGCTGGCCCAGGAGATCGGGCAGTATGATCTCGAGAAAGTGATCCTGGCCAAGAGCGATAAACTTGGCACGTACACGCCCGACGGATATGCTGATGCCTGGGAACAGGTTGTAAAGGCTGAGAATCCGCAGTATGTCGTGATGTCGCACACCTATCAGGTTCGCGATTTCGCACCGAAGGTGGCGGCGCGTTTGGGCAGGGAAGTTGTCGGCGATGTGATTCGTTATAAGGCCGCTCCCACCACCCCGTCCGCCGAAGCGGCGTCCACCCCTCCTCAGGCAGGAGGGGAGCATCGGCTCGTGCTCACTCGGCGAATATTTCTCGGTAA
>JANNNS010000149.1:0-6415 GCA_031398645.1 Acidobacteriota bacterium | reverse complement strand
CGCCCTTACTTCGTGCGGGCTTTCGCAAGCTTAGTTTGCCGCTACGATTTGCTCAGCTCCCGCCTTATTTACAAATGTCAGCCACTGATGGCCATCCGGGGCGGGGCGTTCGGCCAGGACGATCTTGAAGAATTCTTCCTGCAAACGCCGGGTTATCTCGCCGCGTTTTCCGCTGCCGACCGTTATACGATCGACCGAACGGATCGGGCTGATCTCTGCTGCTGTACCAGTAAAGAAAAGCTCATCAGCAAGGTAAAGAGCTGCACGTTGAATCACAGCCTCTTCAACCTCAATGCCCATCTCTCGCGCGATCTTGATGACGGAATCACGCGTGATGCCGGGCAAAATAGCCGCACCCAGCGGCGGTGTGATCAGCTTGCCGTTATTTACCAGGAAGATATTCTCTCCGGATCCTTCGGAAACATATCCGCGATCATCGAGAGCAATCCCTTCGGTAAAACCGCCAAGCTTCGCTTCCATTTTGATGAGCTGCGAATTCATCTAATTCGCACCGGCCTTTGCCATGGCGGGAAGGGCGTTGGTGTTGAAGCGCGTCCAGCTTGAGACGCAAACATCGATCCCGTTCTCGATAGCCTCGTCGCCGAGATATTTACCCCATTGCCACGCGGCGATGTACGACTCGACCGGGTTGTTCAGCGGATAGACACCAAAGGCAGGGTCATTTTCATCAAGGCCGCGAAAAACGACCGGACGAAGATAACACGATTCCAGGCCGCTTTGGCGAATCAGTTCGACCGCCGCGTTCGAGAAATCATCACGTCTATAGGGCGGATCCATGCGATAGATCTTTGCCGAATTCACAAGTCGCTGCATGTGCTCAGGCAAGCGGAATACGGCCGGACCCTTCGCCGTCTCGTAGCACCGGATACCCTCAAACACGCTCGATCCATAATTTACGACATGGGACATTACGTGAATACGAGCATCGTCCCACGCAATAAACTCGCCGTTTCGCCACACTTTTGGAGAAATTTTCATTCCACCTAGGATAGTACATTGGGCCTTTCCCTGCAATAATAACGGCACCTTATATTGGCATAGGAAAATACAATTTTACTCAATAAAAAAGGCGGGTACTGCACCCGCCTCAGTTTGATCCGATCTGCAGATCCTAAAGTATGAAAACCCTTGGAGCAGTGTCATCCAGCCTTGAGTCGTACGCTCCACCATCAGTGAACACGCTAATGATGACGGGCTGGTCACCCGCTTGATTGAGGGCCGCTGGCAAAGTGAAATCGACGGTGTAGACGCCCGGAGCCTCCAAGATACCACCTGTCAGGATGTTCGTACCGGCAATACTTACGCCGCCTATGCGGATAGTGATAATTGCCGAACCGGCATTAGCGATCCCCGTTACGCGCATGCGCAGTTTAGTTGGAACACGAACGCCGCCGCGTATCTGGATCGTAGTAACTGTAAACGGTTCCGTCGTGTGCACGCGATTCGTTATGTTCCTCAGATCAGCCCGTCCAAACGGTCCGGGGCTTGGCAGATCCGTGAAAATATCGGGGCGTGCCGGAACCAATTTTATCTTGCTCTGTAATTCGACGCCGTTATTATTGATGACGATCGGAACCTCATTTCCAGCCGCTGCACCTGCAAATCCAGGCGGAACAACAAACACGATCTCAGTCTTGCTGACCGACTTAAGGCCGCAAGCAATTCCGTTGATCGAGAGGGTTACTCCGCTCAACTGGATCGGCAGCGTAAAGCTTCTCGTAAGCGAGCCTTCAGCGGTTCTCGCGACCACCGCCGGGCTTCCGGGAGCGTCGAAATTGAGAATGGCAAGCATTCCGGGAGCCACGCCGAAGACCGATGCTGGAGTAACCGGTGTAGGTGATGGCGTTGGCGAAGGTGTTGGTGTTGGCGATCCGCCCGGCGTCGGTGTCGGGCTAGGTGTTGGCGTAGGCGTTGGTGCCGGCGTTGGCGAGGGCGTAGGTGTCGGGCTAGGGCTCGGTGTCGGCGTAGGAGACGGAGTTGCGAACGTAATTGGAAGCCGTGAAGCACCCGTTGCAAAACTCATCGTTCCTGTGGACTGGCCTGTGACCGTCGGCCTAAAGAAATAATACGCCTCGGAACTGAGATCGAAATTACCGGTCCCGATCTCCGTCAAAGCAAAGTTAAAAGCAAAACGCTGCGACGAATCGCTCGGCAATGCCTGGGTCGATGCCAGAAAAGCCACCGAAATCGGAAATCTGCTCAACTTGGTGAAAGTCGCAGTTGCAGCCGGTTGTTCGAGAGGGTATGAATAGATCTGCGTCGGCCTGTTTTCGTCCGGATTGTAGCCGTCCAGTGCGGTCGTCGGGATCGTCCCGTCCGGCTTAATGTTCTGACGGGTCGAAAGAAGCATCGTTGCCGGTGCCCCATTCACGTCATAATCCGTGAAGCCAGGATAATGCTGAACGTCACCGCCTGACGCCTGAGAGTCAGCGGTGCTTCGTGGCCCTATGCGGCGATAAGGATTGGCCGGTGCGATCACGTTTGCATCAAACAAGTAGAGAGCGAAGGACGTCTGGTTCGCTCCGCTATGTTCGTTTGCAAGGTCGGCATAGGAGTCGAAAGCAATATAGCGCCCGTCTCTACTCATCCTCTTGCCCTGATCGAGGATGTTGACCGCTTCGCCCGGATTCGTGGGTGTCGTGGTCGTGATCTGGCGTCCTCCCGTTGGTCCGTTTACGCCCAGATCAGCGTAGAAGATCTCTTCGTTCCGGCTTGACGCCGGATTCGCCCCGGTATCGTAATTAGCTTCTGCCGCAGGATTATCGATCGGGTCATCGCCCGTACTCGAGAACGCCACGCGCGAGCCATTGCCTGATATCGACGGATATTTATTGTAGATCGGATCGATCACGGAGCCGCGTCCGGTTCTGGTCACCTGACGAAGAGTCCCGCCACCTTCTCCGCGAAGGTAAACGAACACCTCGTCATTATCGTTCGTCGGAAAGGTGTTTCCTCCGGCTACCAGGTCGCGCGTCGAGACAAAGGCCAGTACGCTTCCGTCATCGTTAAGCGCGGCATCATGATTATCGTCCGGAACAAACGCTCCAACCGACGAAGTCGCGGGAACAGGCAAGCGGCTGGGTGGCGTATTCGTCACGGCCGTGAACGTTCCACCACTCAGATCTGTAATGGCGATCTCTTCACCTGAAGTGAGGTCTGCCGGAGCATATGCCGGGACCTGATACAGCCACATTTCCAGGTTGCCATCAGTTGTTAGAGCGTTGGTGCCGGGCGTTGGAGTCGGGCTTGGCGAAGGCGTTGGGCTTTGGACCGGAGTCGGGCTTGGGATGGGCTCCGGCGGAGTCGTCAGCGAATTGCCGTCGAAATTGCCTGGGTTTGTTGAGTCGGGAGCGGCAACGGTCGATGACGTGGCGTTCGAGCCGAAAGCGATCCAACGCCCGTCCCGGCTTATCACCGGCCGCTTATTTACGATCTCGACCCGAATGTTAGTGGTCACGTTCCCGAGAGCACGGTAAAACAGTACACTCTTCGTATCTGTTATCTGAAAGATGCGACGCTGAGCATAATCAAAGAGAAATATCTCAATATTTCCGTCCTCGTTTCGAGGGTTCTCGGTCGCCAGGTTGCCGCGGGATTCAAAAACGATAAATCGGCCGTCACCGCTTATGGAACCGGCAAACGTCTCTGCTCCGGAATTTGAAACCTGACCTATCGCCGTATTCGGTTGGGGCAACGGTGTAGGCGACGGCGTTGGCGTAGGGGTCTGACCCATCGCGATCAACGGAAGCGAATTAAGTAGAATTGCAAAAAATAAAGACAAGCGAAGCGTCACAGACTCCTCCCAGAGATGCTGAAAAATAAACACCGAGTGTCGTATTAAATGTTGGATAAATACCCCAAGCACAAAACCTGCATTTTAAAGGTTATAAATGCGTTCTGCAACCAAGTGGGTGGTTTAAGTTATATCCGGTCCGCGTAAAACAAAGGGTTTGATGCAGGTCTACCGGTAAAGGTTTGTCGTTTTACATTTCGAGCGTTCGGTAAGAGACTTAACAAGTTGAACGTAAAGATGAAGGATACCTACAGAATAATGATGGTGGCCGGTGAGCCGTCAGGGGACGGGCATGCCGCAAAGCTCGTGAATGCGCTTCGCAATACCGAGCCGAGTTGTGCGTTCGAGTTTTTCGGTTCTGCCGGCCCTAAGATGCGGGACGCGGGTGTGGAGGCTGTAGTTAAGGCCGACGATCTCGCAATAATGGGGATCCCGGAAATAGCGAGAGCGATGCCTGTGTTCGTCTCGGCGTTTCGCGGCCTGAAGGCCGCTGCTGCCGTCCGCAAGCCGGATGTCGTCGTCCTGATCGATTTCCCCGAGTTTAACCTTAAACTCGCTAAATCATTAAAGAAGAGCGGTTTAAGGGTCATTTACTATATTTCACCTCAACTGTGGGGATGGAGAAAGTATCGCCGGCGGACCATCAGAAAGTATGTAGATCTTCTGATGTCGATACTTCCATTTGAGAAAGACTGGTACGAGCGACACGGGATAAGGAATGTTGAATTCGTGGGCAGTCCGCTCGTCAACGAGGTAAGGCCGTCGCGTTCGCGTGAGGAGTTCCGCAAGGCCCATTCGATCGATGATTCGGCGCCTCTGATCGCACTTTTGCCCGGAAGCCGGCACAAGGAGATCGCTCGAATCTTACCGCCGATACTTGAGGCCGCTTCACTTATGGCGGAGACGGATCCGCGCCTTCATTTCGTTATTGCTTTGGCTGCGACTCGACGTAGGGCTGAGGTGGATGCGGCGACCGATCTGATCGCGAGGGCTGGAATAAAGATTCCAGAGAATATTCTGGTCGTCCATGACGAAGCGTACGACGCACTCAATGCCTCTGATGCGGCGGCCGTCGCAAGCGGGACCGCAACGCTTGAGGCCGGAATTATCGGCACGCCGATGGCGATCGTATATAAAACTTCGAACTTTAACTACAAATTGATCCGGCCGCTGATAAAGATCGACCATTTTGGGTTGATCAACTTGATCGCGGGAGAGCGGATAGGAAGCGAAATGATCCAGGACGACTTCACACCCGAAAGACTCGCGTCCGAGCTCTTTCGAATCCTGGAACCAGAAATAAACGCCGGCATCCGGTCGAAACTCGCCGAGGCAGCCAGCAAATTAGGGCCGGGCGGAGCATCAAACCGGGCAGCGGCTGAGATCCTGAAATTCCTTCAGTCTTAATAAGAAACACTAGTTTTCACGCCGCGATTCTTTAAAAGGCTTCCAACTCGTAAGATCGGCGACGTATCTCAGATTCCAGGCTCTCCACGCGGGAATTCATCGTCCGAAGAACAATAATGCGTGGCGACAATGTCTTGAGCACTGCCAAGTCCTCATACGGCGCGATAGGAATTGCCGAGTCGATAGAGGTAACTTCGAAATACGCCTTGTCTTCCACTGCGTCAAATTCTGTTCTTAAAAGGTAGGTCTCGCCGGGTTTCATTCCATAGTGGGAGCGTACGGAGATCTTTCTTAAGGTCTCATCTCCTTTAACTACCAGAAGGATCTCGACCTCAACGTCTGCCCTCAGTAGGATGTTGACCGGCCCAACCGAGAGACATTTTGCTACGATGATCGTCTTTGAGGTATCGAGATAACGGTCGAGCGGCGAGGGGTTTGTTTGACTCTGGACGGATGAAACTGAAAAAAGAATCAAAAGTGCGGCGACGAGAAAGTATCGTTTCGTGAGTGATGAACGTCTATTTATGAAAATATTGCATTGCGGACGATCCGATAGTGAGGCGTTGACGCCGCACTGGAGAGTTCTAATCCTTCTTCTCTAGTTCGGCCAGCTTGCTCCTAAGAACTTTAACCTCAGCCTTGAGCCTCTCGATACCTTTTATGTGGGCATTCTGCCGCTTAAATTCTTCCAAAGGCTGTATCGGTGTGCCCCACCAAACGCCTGGCCGCACGATCTTTCCGGGCAGCACGCCCGCTTGCGAGCCTATGACCGCACCGCTCTGCACACGGACATGGTCGCCGAATCCCACTTGGCCGCCGATGACGCAGTCATCTTCGATCACAACACTCCCCGAGATGCCTGTTTGCGCGGCGATGACGCATCGTTTACCGATATTTACGTTGTGGCCGACTTGGACGAGATTGTCGATCTTCGTGCCTTCGCCGATACGCGTCTCGCCGAGAGCCCCGCGGTCAATGCATGAATTTGCACCTATCTCCACGTGATCTTCTATTACAACGGTGCCGATCTGCGGGAATTTGACGTAGATTCCATCCTCATCCTTCACATAACCAAAACCGTCCGCACCGATAACAGTTCCGGCGTGGATGACGCACCGGTCACCGATCTTAACGTGGTCGTAGATGACACAATTCGGATGTATGGTCGTCAGTTTTCCGATCGAAACATTGCTA
>JANNNS010000035.1:0-8686 GCA_031398645.1 Acidobacteriota bacterium | reverse complement strand
GCCCGTTCATCCATGACCTACACTCGCATCGCACCTCCCGCAGGTGCTGACGGCGGTGGTCCGGGCGGCGGTGCAGCCGCAGCCGGCGGAATGCCTCCGGGAAGCGCGACGGTCGTGCTCCATCACAGCATGGTGAAATTGCCTGAAAATCCGATGATGCCGCGTCTTTTCGACGAGCGCGTTGGCTATTTTTCGGTTGCGACAATGGATTTTGGCCGGCCTGAACATCGTGCACAGGAGCGCCGTTTCATCACAAAATGGCGTCTTGAAAAGAAGGATCCCAACGCAGAGCTTTCAGAACCGATCAAGCCGATCGTTTACTACGTTGACCGTGCAACGCCCGCCTGGCTCGTTCCGTTCACGATCAAGGGTATCGAGAAGTGGCAGAAGGCCTTCGAGGCCGCAGGCTTTAAGAACGCGATCATTGCGAAGCTTCAGCCTTCGAAAAAGGAAGATCCTGAATTTGACCCCGAGGACGCTCGCTACTCGGTGATCCGATGGCTGCCGTCCACAATCGAGAACGCATCGGGCCCGCATATCAACGATCCGCGCACCGGCGAAATTCTGGAATCGGACATTCAGATGTATCACAACATCATGAATCTCCAGCGGTCGTGGTATTTCACACAGGTCGGCCCGCTTGATCCGCGAGCACAGAAGTTCCCGATGCCGAATGAACTGATGGGCCAGCTTGTCGAGTATGTAGTGGCCCACGAGGTCGGCCATACACTTGGTTTTCAGCACAATATGAAGGCCAGCTCGATGTATCCGCAGGAAAAGGTCCGCGACAAGGAATGGGTCAAGAAAATGGGCCACACGCCGACGCTGATGGATTATTCCCGCTTCAACTACGTCGCACAGCCAGAAGACGGCATAGCGATGGAAGACCTCATTCCGGGCATTGGCCCCTACGATGAGTGGGCAACGATGTGGGGCTACAAACCGATCCCGAGCGCGAGAACATCCGATGCAGAACGAACCACATTGAACGAATGGGCGAAGGCTCAGGACACGACACCCTGGCTGCGCTTTTCGACGGACGGCTCCGCGGGGAGCGACCCGGGCGAATTAACCGAAGCCGTCGGAGATGCCGACGCGGTCAAGTCATCGACAGCAGGCCTGAAGAATCTTGAGCGCGTTTCCAAGCTGCTTGTGGGTGCTACGACGACGCAGCCAGGTGATCCATATGACGACCTGAGCGAGCTGTACGGCCGAATGCTCGGACAATGGACACTGGAAATGAACCACGTTGCTCAGATCGTTGGCGGTTACAATTCACAGCAGAAGCACATCGGCCAAAACGGTGTTCGCTTCATGCTGATACCGAAAACTCGACAAACGGAGGCCGTTCGTTTTCTGAACCAGAACGCGTTCTCGTCCCCGACCTGGGCGATAGATAAGGATATTCTCCGTCGGATCGAGCCCATCGGAGCCCTCAATCGGATACGAAATGCTCAGAACAGCATTCTCAATAACCTTCTGTCGAGTACCCGCTTTGCACGGCTTATCGAACAAAGTGCTCTCGACGGGAATGCGTCATATCAGCCGGCGGAGTTTCTTGCTGATGTTCGCGGCGGAGTTTGGACCGAGTTGAGCTCACCAAATCCAAAGATCGACGCATATCGGCGCAACTTACAGAGGTCGTATCTGGACATCGCCAACAGCAAGTTGAACGCCCCCCCGCAGACACTGCCGCAGGGCCTTCCCGCTCAATTTGCAGCAATGTTCATCTCCAGCGGTGACGAACGTGCGTTCTATCGTGCGGAACTTCGTGCTATCAGCGCTTCGGCGTCGGCAGCGGCAGCAAAGGCAACGGACCGTACCACAAAGGTTCACCTCGAAGCCGTCCGCGACCAGATCGGCAAGATCCTCAACCCGGAAACGGGCGGAGCGAGAATTGCGGGGCCGAACATCAACGACTCGGCAATGCAGCTGCTCGAGCTTTACCTTAACCCAACCTCCTGCTGGCCTGACTACACCGTCAAGCCATAGCCTGATCAATTAGAAATATGAGGCCGTCCCCAATAAAGGGCGGCCTCTTTTTGCGCCAGGCCCAGGCCAGAGCCTCTCATTCTGTTGCGCACGCAGAGCTGTGATTCACCGGAGAGGCACAATCAATGATCGGAAGGAAAGGCGGAAGAGATGGGAAAAGGGCGTGCGTGGGTGTGGTTCTGGTGGAACGACACTTCACGAACGCCCATTGATCTGGTTTGATCGGGTTAAATTTACTTGGCCGGTTGTGCTTTGTTGCGGGTATCTTTTTCTTTGATACGGGCAGCTTTACCGCGGAGGTCACGCAGGTAGTAGAGCTTGGCACGGCGGACCTTGCCACGGCGGACTACGTCGATGTGGTCGACGACGGTCGCGTGGAGCGGGAAGATACGTTCGACGCCGACGCCGAAGCTGACCTTGCGGACGGTGATTGTCTCGCGGGCACCGCCGTGCTTGCGGGCGATAACGACGCCTTCGAATACCTGGAGGCGTTCCTTGTTGCCTTCCTTAATGCGGACGTGAACCTTGATGGTGTCACCCGATTGAAACGCGGGAACGTTGTCCCTTAACTGTGTGTTCTCGACAAAATCTAAACGATTCATATAATTTCGGCCAGAGGTCAATTAAGCTGAAAGGTTCAAACGTGAAAAAGTTTAGAACTACCAACCTTTTCACTTTTCCACCTTTTCACTTTACTCACATTTCACCATTTTCTCCTTCTAAAAGGTCGCCCCTGGCAACCCTCGTTTTCTCTAACGCTTTTTCGCGTCTCCACTTTTCTATCTCGGCATGATTGCCGTTCAAAAGTACGTCCGGGACCTTCATCCCGCGAAATTCAGCCGGCCGCGTGTAATGCGGGCAATCAAGCAGGCCGTTCGAGAACGAATCGTTCTCTGCCGACGTGTCGCTGCCCAATGCATCGGGCAAAAGCCTTACCAGCGAATCGACCAGTACGACCGCGGCCGGTTCCCCGCCCGACAGAACGTAATCGCCGATAGATATCTCATCGGTCACGAGTGTCTCGTTCACCCGTTCATCGACCCCTTCGTAACGGCCGCAGATGATGACCATGCGGTCGGTTTCATCCGCCAGCGTCTTGGCAAGGGACTGTTTGAGCGGATGTCCCTGCGGCGACAAAAGTACGACCTTTGTTCGCGGCGGATAGTGTGTTCGATCGCTCGTGCCGAGCAGATGCTCGATGGCGGCAAAGATCGGCTCGGGCTTCATAACCATGCCGTCACCGCCGCCGAACGGCCGGTCGTCCGTCATCTTGTGCTTATCGACCGCAAACTCGCGAATATCGAGGACGTTTATCTCGACGATCCCGGCGAGCTTAGCCCGGCGAATTATTCCAAAATCAAAGACCTGCCCGAAAAACTCGGGGAAAATTGTTAGGACGTCGATTCGCATACCTGGGACCGCAGGCGTCCCCGCCTGCACGGACGCGTCTTTGCGTCCGAATATGACCTCGTTCCATCCAACTGCGCCGCAAGAATCGCGGCGTTGCAGGCTAGACGCCTGCGGTCCCAGCGTCAAAATTCCAACAACCCTTCCGGCGGATCGACCACGATACGCTTGTTTTCGATATCGACCTCGATGCAGATCGACTCGGCGAACGGGACCATCAGTTCTTTGTCGGCTCCGTCGATCAGAAGCACTTCGGTCCCGCCTGTGCGAAGAATTTCACGAACCGGGCCGAGCTTTACGCCTTCGACGGTCTCGACCTGGCAGCCTTCCAGCTCCCAATCAAAGAACTCGTCGTCTTCCAGCTCGACCGCATCAGACTCCTCAACACAAATAACAGTGTTTCGCAGCGTTTCGGCCTGCTCGATCGAGTCGAAGTCGCGAAACTTCAATACGACGCGGTCCTTTTGGAAAAAGAACTTCTCAATTATCAATTCGCGGCGTTCACCGTTCGGAAGAACGGCAGCCACGTTCTCGAGCCCCTCGAAACGTTCGGGAAAATCGGTCAGCAGATCTGCGACGACCTCTCCGCGAAGCCCCCGCGTTCTGACTATCTTTGCGATCGTGACAAGTTCGTCCACTTATCGTTTCGACAAACGTGCCTAATCTTCTTCGAGGTCGAGATGATAACGCTTGCCGCTTTTCTGTCCGCTGACAAAGAGCATGCTGCGGATCGCCTTGATGGTGCGGCCTTCGCGGCCGATCAGGCGGCCGTAGTCATCCGGAGCGACGCGTACACGAAGACGCACGGTCCTGCCGTCGCCGCCTTCATACACTTCGACCAGATCGGGCGAGCCGACCAGCGCTTTGACCACTTTTTCAACAGCGTCTTTCATCTAAATAGACCCGACGAAAACCTATTCTGCGGCTTTCTCAGCTTCTTCCGGAGCTTCAACTGCAGGTGCGGCCTCTCCGTCTTCCGCGGGAGCGGCTTCGGCGGTTTCGGCTTCAGCAGGTGCGGCCTCGGCAGCTTCAGCCTCTGCGGCAGCGGCAGCGGCGGCTTCAGCAGCAGCGGCGTCTGCGGCAGCTTTCTCGGCGGCTACGCGTTCTGCCTCAAGCTTTTCAGCCTCGGCTTTCTTAGCAGCTTCTCTTGCAACGCGGTCCGCTTCCTTCTTGTCGGTGCGGGCCTTCAAAACAGCGGCTTTTTCTTCCTCGGTCTGAATAGGATTGTTCTTGATAAGGCTTTTGACCGTATCGGTCGGCTGGGCACCAACGCCGATCCAATACTGGATGCGTTCGTGCTTCAGGTTGACCTCGGCCGGATCGGCCATCGGATTATACGTTCCTACATTCTCAAGGTAAGCACCGTCGCGCTTGGAACGCTTCTCTTTCACTACAAGGCGGTAGAAAGGTTTCCCTTTCGAGCCCATTCTCATTAAGCTGATTGCTAACATAATTATTATATCGAGAGGTTAAGTCCCTTTGAACAGGATGGTTAACGTCGTTTTTTGTGTCTTTTCTTCTTCCTTATACCTTTGGGCGATGACCCGGTCGGATCGTCGTCGTGATCAATATCGGCACCGCCGAGTAAACCTGTAAGTCCGCCGGGAATTCCGCCGCCGGCACCGCCTCCTAGCATTCCGCCCAGACCGCCCGCGAGGCCACCCATCATCTTCTTGCCAAGTCCACCGAGCAAACCGCCTTTATTCATCTGCGCCATCATTTTGCGCATCTGCTCATACTGGCGCAGAAGCTGGTTGACATCGGCGATGGTCGTGCCGGAACCGCCTGCGATGCGGGTCTTGCGGCTAGCGTCGAGGATCTTTGAATCGTTCCGCTCGCGCTTTGTCATCGAATCGATGATCGCTTCGGTCCGTTTCATCTGCACATCGACCTCGGCCGACTGCTCGTCTGAAAGCTGAAGGCCGCCGGTCATTTGTTCCGGAAGCATCTTCATCAGTTTCGACATTGATCCGAGCTTTTTGAACTGGCCAAGCTGATTGCGGAAATCTTCGAGCGTGAACTGATTGCTCGTCATTTTCCGCAGCTGTTCCTGGGCCTCGTCCTCGTTGATCTTGCCCTGAACTTCCTCGATCAGCGTGAGCACGTCGCCCATGCCGAGGATTCGCTGCGTAATGCGGTCAGGATAGAAAGGTTCGATCGCGTCGTATTTTTCACCGACGCCTACGAACTTTACGGGCTGGCCGATCACCTGTTTGATCGAAAGGGCCGCACCGCCGCGGGCGTCACCGTCCATTTTGGTCAGAACAACGCCGGTAATGCCTACACGTTCGTGGAAAACTTCGGCGGAACGCACGGCGTCCTGTCCGGTCATCGCGTCCGCGACGAATAAAACTTCTATCGGCCTGGTTTCGGCCTTGATCTGCTCAAGCTCGGCCATCAGCTCGTCGTCTATGTGAAGACGGCCGGCCGTGTCGATCATCAGCGTGTCATAGCCAACCTCCTGCGCGTGCTTCATAGCACCACGCACGAGCGTCATCGGGTCATTGGTTTCCTTGTCCTGATAGACCGGAACACCGACCGCTCCGCCGACAACTCTTAACTGTTCGCGTGCCGCGGGCCGATAAACGTCTACCGAAACAAGCAGAGGCTTGCGTTCCTGATTGGCCGCGAGCCATTTTGAGATCTTTCCGGTCGAGGTGGTCTTACCCGAACCCTGCAGGCCCACGATCATCACGACATTCGGGATCGCCTTGGTAAACACCAGCCGCGAGGACGTGCCGCCCATCAGATCAACCAGTTCGTCGTAAACAATCTTTACTACCTGCTCGTGCGGATTAAGCCCCTGCCAAACTTCCTGGCCCTCGGCCTTAGCGCGGATCGATTCGACAAAGTCCTTTGCGACCTTGTAATTAACGTCCGCTTCAAGCAATGCCATCCTGATCTCACGAAGAGCCGCATCCACATGTTCAGGCGTCAATTTGCCCTGGCCACGCAGATTTTTCAGCGTTTTCTTCAGTTTATCGGATAGCGATTCGAACATATAGAGACACTTCGGCCACAAGAGTCGAAACTCTAAATAGTATGGTTTAGGCGGCAAAGTGTCAAGGAATCGCGAGGAATGCGGCCGAATCTCAAGATTCCCGCGCAGGGGGAACGACAAGACTCGGCGAGCCGAGCCACTCGTTATGCGGCTTTCAGTTGCGATAACGACGCCTTGAAAAGCTCAAGAATCTTAATAGCCTGTTCTCGTTTTACCGTGGGGAAATTTGCAATAAACTCGTCGAGTGAAACTCCCTTCTCCAGATTCTCGAGTAGGGCCGACACCGGAACTCGGGTTCCTCGAAACACGGGTGTTCCGCTTAGAATTTCTTTATCGCTGACTATCTCAGAACTCTGTGGAAACGCAATGAAGTGTGCCCTTTCGCGCTTGACGACCGTCGGGCTTTCCCAAGCGGTGTCATCATCAGCTTGAGAGGCCACGAGCTTATCTATTTCACTCTCTGTTAGACCGTTCATATGTCCCAACCCGTAATTATCCGCACAATGTTGCCGTGTTTCAACTGAAAAATTATCTTCAGTTTTCGGCCGCCAAACGTTTCTCCGACAAGCTGAAAGCGGTCACTAAAAGATTTGTTTCTACGAACCTGAAAATCGTTGTAGAAGCACTCGACCGCTTCGTTAAACGTGATTCGGTGTGCGAAGAGCTCATCGTGTTCAAAATCGTACTCAAAATCTGTCGGCTCAAACCTTGACCAGTCCATAAATCAGCCTTCATTTACCTTAAGCACTGCGAGGAAGGCTTCCTGCGGAATCTCTACGCGCCCTACTTTTTTCATTCGCTTTTTGCCTTCTTTCTGTTTTTCGAGCAATTTGCGTTTACGGCTGATGTCGCCGCCATAGCACTTGGCAATGACGTTCTTGCCCATAGCTTTGACGGTCTCGCGGGCGATGACCTTGTTGCCGATCGCGGCCTGGATAGCGACCTCGAACATCTGCCGCGGGATAAGCTCTCTCATTTTAGCGACCAGAAGGCGGCCCTTAGCGGTGGCTGTATCTGTGTGCAGGATGATCGAAAGAGCATCGACGGGTTCCCCGGAAACGAGGACGTCGAGTTTTACAAGCTTACTCGCCTGATAGCCGGAGACATGGTAATCGAGCGATGCGTAGCCTTTTGAAACGCTTTTGAGGCGGTCGTAGAAATCAAGCACGATCTCGTTCAGCGGCAGTTCGTAGACCAGCATCACGCGGTTGGTCGTTATGTACTCAAACTTTTTCTGAACGCCGCGTTTTTCATCCAACAGGGGCAAGATCCCGCCGAGATAGTCATCGTTGGTCAGGATCGTGGCTTCGATGAAGGGCTCCTCGATCTTTGTGATGCGGCCGGTGTCCGGCATTTTAGAGGGCGAATCGATCTCGGCTACCTCGCCGTCGGTGGTAGTCACGCGGTAACGCACGCCGGGAGCGGTCGTGATCAGGTCAAGGTTGAACTCACGCTCAAGCCGTTCCTGAACGATTTCCATATGCAGAAGGCCAAGAAATCCGCAGCGGAAGCCGAAGCCCAAAGCCGTCGAGCTTTCCGGTTCGAAGAAGAACGAAGCATCGTTCAGCCGAAGCTTTTCCATCGCATCGCGAAGGTCTTCGTACTGGGCAGAATCGGTCGGATAAAGCCCCGCAAAGACCATCGGCTTTACTTCCTGAAAGCCGGGAAGCGGTTCGGCAACCGGCCTCGCCGATTCGGTGATGGTGTCGCCGATCTGCACGTCGGCTACGGTCTTGATCGACGCGGTAAGAAAGCCTACTTCGCCCGGACCAAGGTTCGCAATCGGTGTCGGCCGCGGCTTGTTAACGCCAATGGTCTCAACCAAATACTCGCGTCCGGTGTTGAAGAACTTGATCTTCGTGCCCTTTTTTATCTTTCCGTCGATGATGCGGAAAAGCACGATAACACCGCGATAACTGTCGTACCAGCTGTCGAAGATAAGAGCCTTGAGCGGAGCATTCTCGTCGCCCTTGGGCGCGGGGACCTTGGCGATGATCGCCTCCAGAACTTCCTGGATACCGATCCCGGTCTTGGCGGACGTCAGCACAGCCTCGCTTGAATCAAGCCCGATAATGCTCTCGATCTGTTCCTTTATACGCTCGGGCTCGGCCGACGGCAGGTCGATCTTATTCAGCACCGGAACGAGTTCGAGGTCGTTCTCGAGAGCTAGATACGTATTGGCGAGCGTTTGCGCCTCGACGCCTTGCGAGGCGTCGACGACAAGCAACGCACCCTCACAGGCAGACAGCGAACGGGAAACTTCGTAAGAAAAATCGACGTGGCCGG
>JANNNS010000106.1:0-14676 GCA_031398645.1 Acidobacteriota bacterium | reverse complement strand
GTGACCTGTCTTCGCTGCGGAGAGAAAACGCATGAGCGATGACGTGCTCGTCTTGTCGAACGTGGAAAGCGCCTACGGCCCGATCCGCGCGATCCGCGGTGTCAGCCTGACCGGCATTCCCGATTTCGCCGCATTCATCTTTATCCACGAACTTCGCCATTACGTCGATCAGGACGGAGCAAACGGCCATTTTGGCAAAGGCTGGGTCACCGACCCCGGAATGATAGCGTTACGTGAGACTGAGACCATCCTGAACTGCGACACATTCGCCGGCTTTGCCCTCGAATGCAAGAACGGCGATATGCAGCGGCCGCCGTGGGTCAAGACCAGCGTTTTTCGGTAACTAACTGTCTCACATCATTTCCGATTCGCGCCGTCCCAAGAGTGTTCCATTGTGGGACGGCCTAAGTGTTGCAGGAGCTATACTTAAGGCCAAAAGCGTCCCAAAACTAACGGAAGTACACAAAGTGGGACGATTTTCGTGATAAAACTCTCTTTTACAACAATTTACGGCTAGAATACGAGTTGTGACATCGTCGCTGACACAACTTCCGACACTGCCAGCGGCAGCCCGTGAGCATTCAGCCGGCCTGTTCCATTTTCCTTTCAAAGATCCGCGAAAAAGAGTATGCGGGATGTTGCGTCTATTGTCAAATGTTTTGTAGATGATACAGAGCGATTACAACGATCACATAGCCTTCTGGTTTCTATTTCATACGGAATGCCGCCGTCGTTCCCAAATCCCTTTTCAGCTAGTCGCAGCCGGGGACACCGCCGAGGAAGCAAGGCATCTGGTCGCGGATAAGATTCAGCCATAGTATTGCAACCAGTGCCAGAAGTATAACTCGCGCAGTTAACGAGATCGGGTGTGCCAATACTGACTCTCCCGCCCGGATGCTTCGCACAATTGGCGTTGCCACCAGGAAGAGCATGACGGGAGTGAGCCATAGTCCGAAAAAGAGCATGAACGGAAACGGGACCTCGCCGGATTGGATCACGGGATTGTTCCAATATTCCATGAACGCGAACGGTGCGATCAGCAGCAATCCGAAAAGAACCGCGGCTGCCAATGTCGTGATCAAATATTTCGCCGATACGGGCCCGCCCGAACGCAAGCCGCTGACGATCAGCGTAAAGACGATGGTTTGGATCAGCCAACCCCGCAGAAAGTCCGAGAGCGGAAAGGAAAACTCGCCCAACTGCCCTTCGGGATCGTCGGAAAAAAATGTTCCGAAAGTAAAAAGCACGGACAGAACCAGGCTGATAAGTGCCGCTACGCACACGTTCTTGAGCCGATCGTTCATTTGATATGCTCCTTTCGCTTCATGCAGATTTTCCTTGATCACGCTCGCCGATGTCTCGGCAAACGTCGCTACTACGAACGGCAACGAGATGTCTCCTTTCTGCTTTGATCGTTCATTGCAGACGTCCTTAAAGGTCTGCTCCATTGGCCCGCCGAAGCGTTCCCTAAAGCCTCGCGGATACAGGAAGATCAGCCGTCGGTAAAGAGCAAAGATCTTTTCCTTTTCAAATTTCATACTGAAAAGTTTTCGGAAGCAGACGGAGTTTCTGGGCTAAAGAAACGATGCTGTTGAAACGCTCAAGTTCATCGGAAAGCGCTTCTTTGCCAGATGCTGTGATTTGATAATAGACCCTCCGCTCATCGTCAAGTTCAGGATCGATCCGCTTCTCGGATTCCTTTACCAGCTTCGCGTCCAGCATTCGCTTAAGCGACCCGTAGAGCGTCCCGGCACCCATCTTTACTTTGCCGTTGGAATCTTCATTGACCTGTTTCATAATGCCGTAGCCGTGCAACTCTCCGCCCGAAAGCGCAAGGAGAATATGAAAAACTGCAGGCGTCAGCGATCGCTTACTTCCGTTCTCAGACATAAAAAAGACTATATCCGTGACGGATATAGTCTGTCAAGAACATTTCTTGTTTATTAGTACTACAGAATCTAGACGATCTAGGAGCAGACGGGCGATCTATTCAAATGGCTGGATGAGCTGAGAAGTGATAAACCTCGCTATTGTGAATGGAATCCTTCTACCTCGATCGGAAATGCGATTAGATAGGCTAATTTTTTCTTAACTCGATAAAACTGCCTTGCTTGAACCGCAACTTGATATTTTTGATTGTCGCGAAGTTTGTTATCGGATTTTCTGCAACGGTGATAAAGCTTGCTTCGTAGCCTTCTGCAAATCTGCCGATCCTTCGGCCAGGAAAGATAGCTTCGGGTGTGTCTTCGACACCGATCTTGAGTAAAGCAAGATTGTCGAAAATTTTGTTATCGTGCAGGTACCACAGTTCTACACCGAGCGTTTTGCCGAAGAAATCGGAACCAAGAATGATGTTCACACCATTCTTTAACATCAAATTGTAGAGAAGCTTTTGGCGTTCCAAAACGCGCGCGAATCGTTCTGGATTCAAAGTGGCTGTGAACTTTTCATCAAAATCCGATGCTTCGCTTTTTCCGATTTGAGCTGTCGGCGTCACAAAAACGCCCTTCTCCACAGCAAGCTTAATGTCGGCAAGCGTCAGATCGTCTTTTGGTTTTGTTTCAACTTTGCCGTTCCAGCCATAGTTTGGAAGGTGAGCAAAACCATTCACGCCGATCTTCAAGGCAAGGCGAAAATCAAACATTGTTTCGACATGGGCGTACACACGAAGGTTTGCTGATCTCGCCTTCTGCACAATGTATTCGGCAACCTCGGGCGATAATCCTTTGTCTCCTGCCTTGCCGCTAGTACGTGTTTTTTCGTAATTCTCTGAATCGATCAAGAAGATCTTTACTATGTCAGGTCCGGACTCTAGGAACTTCTCCCACTTTGCGTCAACGTCTGCTCTTGAATCAAAGAACCAGTACGCGTCATTCTCGCCAATCCTACTTTTCTTGATCGTTTCTAGGTTCTTATCCCATTCGGCGGCATTGTAAAACCCCGCAGCAAAGGTCTCATAAGCCATGAATGGATGGCCAAGAGTTGAGGAAAGCCCGCCGTTAGAGAAGGTGACGTCGAGACTTGTTGGCTTGTTCATCAGCGCCCTCGTCAGTTTTGCGCCACTGGCATAATTCGTTAAGACCTGCACGTAAAAGACACCCTCAGTCAAATATTCGTTGATCAGTTTTTCAGTGTTGAATGTTCGATCAAGATTGTGCGTGTGTGCATCGGCAAACGGGGGAATCACGAAATGGCCTTTGAGGTCGACGGTCTGGTCAATTATCCTCGGTTTCTTTTTTGTCAGTACGCCATCGACGGAATAGAACTCGCGTTTCTTGAAGCCTTTCCCGTCAAACCAATTTCCGTTGGTAAACCGATAAACTTTGACCGTGTTGGTATCCCGCTGGCCCAACCCAAATCCAACTGCCGTAAAGATAATTAGGCCAATCCAAAGCACCCGAAGATAGGTATTCATAATGTTCTCTCCGGATGCTTTTCGTCTGAATGGTCCAATTGGTTTTACTTGAAGAAAATTGAACTAGTGATGTTCACCCGCACCTTCTGGAAGATTGCCATGATAGATCTCAGAGCCGGTAGCCTTGAACTCCTTCGCCTTTTCGCTCATACCAACTGCAAGGGCTTTTTCGGCTTCGATGTTTTGGGCGTTGGCGTAGTCGCGGACGTCCTGCGTGATCTTCATCGAGCAGAAATGCGGGCCGCACATTGAGCAGAAATGGGCGAGTTTGGCTCCCTCGGCGGGCAAGGTTTCGTCATGGAATTCTTTTGCTTTCTCGGGGTCGAGGCCGAGGTTGAACTGGTCTTCCCAGCGGAACTCGAAGCGGGCCTTGCTCAGTGCGTTATCTCTGTACTGCGCTCCCGGATGGCCTTTTGCGAGATCGGCGGCGTGAGCGGCAAGCTTGTATGTGATTACGCCTTCTTTTACGTCCTGTTTGTTCGGAAGGCCCAGGTGTTCCTTTGGCGTGACGTAGCAAAGCATCGCGGTCCCGAACCAGCCGATCATCGCGGCGCCGATGCCGGAAGTGATGTGGTCGTAGCCCGGTGCAATGTCGGTCGTCAGCGGCCCGAGCGTGTAGAATGGTGCCTCGCCGCAGACTTCGAGCTGCTTGTCCATGTTCTCTTTGATCAGGTGCATCGGCACGTGGCCGGGGCCTTCGATCATAGTCTGGCAATCCATCTCCCAAGCGATCTTGGTCAGCTCGCCGAGGGTGTCGAGTTCGGCAAATTGAGCTTCGTCATTTGCATCCGCGATCGAGCCCGGCCGCAGTCCATCGCCAAGCGAGAACGCCACATCATACGTCCGCATGATCTCGCAGATGTCTCTAAACCTTGTGTATAAAAAGCTTTCCTCGTGATGTGCAAGACACCATTTGGCCATGATCGAGCCGCCGCGTGAGACGATCCCGGTCGTGCGTTTCGCGGTCATCGGAATGTAGGGCAAACGCACTCCGGCGTGGATCGTAAAATAATCGACGCCCTGTTCGGCCTGTTCGATGAGCGTATCGCGGTAAATTTCCCAAGTCAGGTCTTCGGCCTTTCCATTCACTTTTTCAAGTGCCTGATAGATCGGCACAGTCCCGATCGGCACCGGCGAATTTCGCAATATCCATTCGCGGGTGGCGTGGATATTCTTGCCGGTCGAAAGGTCCATCACCGTGTCCGCACCCCAGAGCGTCGACCAGCGCATTTTCTCAACTTCTTCTTCAATGCTGGATGCAATAGCGGAGTTGCCGATGTTGGCGTTGATCTTTACCAGAAAATTGCGGCCGATCGCCATCGGGGCGGATTCGGGATGGTTGATGTTGCTCGGACTGATCGCACGGCCGCGGGCCACCGCGTCGCGGACAAACTCCGGTGTCACGAATTCTGGGATCGACGCACCGAATGAGTCGCCTTTGTGCTGGTGGTTGAGTGACGATCGGTCGCTGCGTTCGCTGCGGGCAAGATGCCCGCGTTCCGACGAACGGCCTAGGTTCTCGCGGATCGCAACGTACTCCATCTCGGGCGTTATGATCCCGCGGCGGGCGTAATGCATCTGCGTGACGTTCATGCCCGGCTTCGCACGGAGCGGTGCACGGCGAAGGCCCGGAAAATCTTCCAGCTCGCCGTTCCGCGAGGCTGAGCCCTTACTCACGTGCGGGCTATTGACACGTGCATATTCTTCGGCACCCTTGGTGAGGTATCCGTTGTCCTGCGGTAATATCTCGCGGCCCTCGTACTCCTCGACATCGCCGCGGGCGACGATCCAATCGCGACGCAACGCGGGCAAGCCTTCGCGAACATCACACCTATTCGCGGGATCAGTCCACGGGCCGCTGGTGTCGTAAACGCGAACAGGCGGATTCGCTTCGATGGTGCCGTCCATCGCTTTCGACGGCGTTAACGATATCTCGCGAAACGGTATCCTTAGGCTGTGCTTGTTTTGATTGACGCTGCTGCCGTTCGTTTCGACATAGACCTTCTGCGAGGCGGGCAACTTAACCTGATCGCTCGTCTTATCTTCTGACAACTGACCACTGATTTCTGACTTCTGTTCCATGTTTTTCTCCCTTCGTCGGTATTATCCGCATCAGGTTCCAGGAGTCGTGCTGCATCCGTGCCGCACCTCTCAGCCTATATGGCTCCTCCGAAAACTTGCTTTATTCGATTCTATCTAAATGCGCTGATTTTGCCCATATCAACCGGCCGAGCGGGAAGGATCTTTACCGAGGACCCATGTGGTCATGCACCTGAGATTCTCGACGTTCGTGGTCTTGATAGGTTCGATAAACCGGGCACCGAGCTTAGCCGTGCAGTCCCGCAGCATCTGTTCGTCAACAATGAAACGCTCACTTCCGTCGGGCATGATGAAGCGGCCATTCGTCGTCGGGACAAGCAGATCTTTGATGCCGATCGAGGATGCAAGCCGAGAAAAAAGCATTCCGCCAGGCTTGAGGACACGCCACAGCTCCGCCAGCATTTGATCGAACTGGGCCCGGTCTTCAGCAAAATGCAGAACGGCGTTGCAGATGACACGATCGAAGCTCCCGTCAGCAAATGGGATCGATCCGAGAGACGCTGTTTGAAAATTTTCCGGGGAAAGGTTTGGAGCGAGACTCTTTGCAAGATGACGGACTTGCTCGACCGCTCGCTCATTCGCGTCGATAGCACAGACCTCGAAACCGTTCCGCATGAACCAGACTATATTCCGGCCGCCGCCGCAGCCCGCATCAAGGATAGTCATTCCCGGAGCGAACCTGCCCTTCTGGATCTGGTCGAAGAGATAGATGTCTATGTCGCCGAAAGCTTCGCGAACGTCGGTCATTGGTTTCCTCCGAATCGGTCAGGCACGGCCGTAGATCTGATCTTCGATTGCCGCGATCATTCTTCCGGTTGAGCCGTCCACGCGTGGTGCTCGATCATCGAAAACTGCTTCGGCAAAATCCTCGATCAGCGGCTGATGGATATTCGCGTGAGGTGGATGCGATTCGGTCCGGTCGACGTCGCCGGTTTTGATCCGCACGGTTCCGCTGTTGAGAACCGGAATGTGGATCGAGCCTTTTGTACCGAAGATATCGAGGGTGTCCTGCGGTTCGCGGGCGGCGTGGGTGACGGTGACCGAAGCGCATGGGCCGCTTTCAAATTGCAGAAGGACGGCAGCTGTGTCCTCGACCTCGCGGTCGAGGAACTCGACGTTGGCGGTCAGGCTTTCGATTCGCGAGACGAAGCCGAAAAGGTCCGTCAACACCTCCAGCCGGTGACAGCCGAAATCCATCATCGGCCCGCCGCCGCTCTTAGATCTCTGCAGAAACCAGCCGCGCGGATCTTCGGCATTCATATCGACGTACTCAAAGGCGTTCATTTGAGCAATCACCGGTTTGCCGATCTCGCCCGACGCGAGCAGTTCGCGGGCTCGGGCAAGAACAGGGTAAAACCGGCGGTAATACGCGATGCCGAGTTTTACATTGTTCGCCTCGCAGGCCGCGATCATCCGGTCGCAATCGGCGGCGGTGATCGCCATCGGCTTTTCGCACAGGACGTGCTTGCCGGCCGCGGCGGCGGCGATCGTTTGCTCGGCATGCAAATAAACGGGCGTGGCAATATAGACGGCGTCGAGCGTTTCGTCGGCAAGCATCTCACGCCAATCGCCATGCCAGCGTTCTACACCAAATTCCGCGGCGAACGCCTCGGCCAGTTCCGCTCGGCTGCGGCAGACGGCGGCGAGCTCGCAACTCTGAAGATCGATCAACGCCGGAGCGATCCGCTTTCTCGCGATATCGCCTGCGCCTATTAGTCCCCACTTCAACGTCGTCATCGTTATTTAAATATTCGCTGTTCCGACAGATAATAACCTAAAGTGATTTTCCTGGAAACAAATCGAGGCCGTCGGCCGTCCAATAGAAATATTCAGGGGGGAATTTCAATGACCAACGTTTTCTATCCATTTCTATTCTCGGTCCTGCTGACGATCGGATGTTCGAACGCTGCACCGACCGGCGGCTTTGAGAACACCGTTTTTGAGACGCAGGACAAGGCGAAGTTTCGCGTCGAGACAGTGGCAAGCGGGCTGGAAGTTCCGTGGGGCTTTACGTGGCTGCCCAATGGAGACATGCTGTTGACCGAGCGGCCGGGACGTGTGCGGATCATTGAAAAAGGAAAATTGCGTGCCGAACCGGTCTTTGTAGTTCCCGATGTTGAGCCGTCAAGCGAGAGCGGCTTGATGGATATTTCCATACATCCTGACCATGCCGCGAATTCGTTCGTCTATCTTGCGTATGCCTACAACCAGGACGGCAAACGGGTAAAGGTGATGCGCTACAAGTACGCCGGCGGCAGATTGACCGAGCCGAAGGTGGTGATCGACAACATTCCGGGCGCACCTAATCACGCCGGGACGCGGGCTAGGTTTGGGCCGGACCGAAAGCTTTATGTCACGACGGGTGACGCGACCGATTGGAACCTGGCGCAGGATAATAGTTCACTGGCGGGGAAGACCCTGCGATTGAATGACGACGGAACGGTGCCGAACGATAATCCGTTTGTTGGGAAGGCTGGTTACCGGCCCGAGATCTGGGCCACCGGCCACCGTAACGCTCAGGGTTTGGCGTGGCAGCCGGGCAGCGGGCTGATGTTCCAAACAGAGCACGGCCCTAGCGGCTTCGAAGGACGCGGCGGCGGTGCGGACGAAATAAATATAGTTGAGGCCGGCAAGAATTACGGCTGGCCGACGATCTATGGTGCGAAGACGCAGGCCGGCATGGAACCGCCGATGCTGGAGTATTCGCCGGCGTGCGCTCCCGGCAGTGCGGCATTTTATAATGGCGACAGGCTGCCCGAGTTCAAAGGAAATTTCTTTCTCGGATGTCTGCGAAGTGCACGAATTGTCCGCGTTGTGTTGGATGGACGAAAGGTGGTGCGGCAAGAGAATTTGCTCGAAGGAAAGCTTGGCCGCATTCGCGAGATCGCTCAAGGCCCGGACGGCTTCATCTACTTTTCAACCTCGAATCGCGAGGGACGAGGTTCACCAACCGCAGATGATGATCGCATAATGAGGATGGTTCCGGAAAAATAAATATGAAAGCTTCGGTATTTTGCGGTGTTAGCCTTGACGGATTTATCGCCCGGAAAGACGGCGGGCTCGACTGGTTAGAAGGTGACGGGCCGCCGGACGATCACGGTTATAACGATTTCGTATCGACCATAGACGCACTTGTGATAGGGAGAAATACCTATGACGTCGTGCTCGGCTTCGGCGGCTGGTTTTACGGCGAGATGCCGGTTTTCGTCCTGAGCAGCCGTGATCTTGGTGTGACTCCCGAAGGCGGGGTTGTTGAAAGGATGTCGGGCGAGCCACGCCATATCTACGATGAGCTTGAGTCGAAGGGCTTCAAACATCTCTACATCGATGGCGGCATCACCGTCCAAAAGTTTCTGAACGCGGGGCTTATCGACAAGATAATCGTTTCGCGGCTTCCGATCCTTATCGGTGAGGGCATTCCGCTATTCGGAAAAACGGACCGTGACATTCGCTTAAGCCTTGACGATCTTAGGCAATTCCCAAGCGGGATGGTCCAGTGCTCATACTCGGTAAAAAAGTGAGCCAGTCGTTGATTTAGGAATTTTTTTGAAACGCTCCCTGTATTTCAGGATTCGTTCTTAAACAACTTCCTTGCCTCCGCAAGTTCGCTCTTATGCTGCACGGTCAAGACCGGGAAACTGATCAACGGCCTTTCTTGAGATGCTTGGTCGTATGCTCGATCACCGATGATGGAAACAGATCGTTCGTCTCCGCGCGTGCCGGCATTTCGAGGAAGCCTTGAGGCGGCCGTTCCCCGAGTGTGCCAGGTTCTACATCAGGCGTTTGATCGGTCAATGAACGCTTCGGAACCGTCAGGAAAACTCCATTTAGAATAAAGCCGAGGCCCAGAAAGAAGGCGATCAATCCAAGTCCTGCGAGGAAGAGAAACTCTTCCTTACCACTGAACTGCGGGAGAGTGGACAAGATCGAAAGGGCGATTGAGACGCCGATCCCCACGGACGAGATTATCGAACCGGTTCGCATTCGCCGCAATCGTTTTTCCTCCGGCGATTCGAGAAACTTTTCAATTTCCGGCAGAACTTCCTCGGTCACCTTTGCAAGTTCATCTGCTGACCGTGTCTCGCGGATCTTTGCCGCGACGGCTCGTCCGATCTCGTCACGTGCCGAAACTGCGGACGCCGTAATGCTATCGGGCGCCGACATTGCGTTGCGAACCACGCGCATGTCAGCCCCGCACGAGCGGCAAAACTGATTCGAATGCAATTCCTCTAAACCACATCCCGGACAATACATAGTATGTTTCCTCTTCTTCACTAACGAATTTGGCCGTTCAATGGTTCGATCATTCGTTCTCGAGCATTTTCTTCGCTTCCAAAAGGTCTTGCTTATGTTGTTCGGTCACGACCGGGTAATGCAGCCCCATTGATTCAAGCTTGTTGACGATCACCTCCGAGACCGCCAGACGCGTGATCCATTTTTTGTCAGCGGGGATGATGTACCACGGAGAATTAGCGGTCGAGGTGGCGGCGATCGCTTCGGTGTAGGCCTTCATATAATCGTCCCAATGGCCGCGTTCCTTTACATCGCCCATCGCGAATTTCCAGTTCTTTTCGGGTTCATCAATGCGGGCGAGAAACCGTCGCTTTTGCTCGTCTTTAGAGACGTTCAAAAAGAACTTCAGGATGTGCGTGCCGTTCTCGCTGAGGTGATCTTCCCAATCGCGAATGTGCTTGAAACGCTTATTCCAGATGTCTTTGTCCGACTTAATTCCGGGTGCGAGCTGCGAGCCCTGGAGAATCTCCGGATGAACGCGGACGACCAAGACTTCTTCATAGTGAGAGCGGTTAAAGATACCGATCCGGCCGCGTTCGGGCAGAGCTTTCTGGCACCGCCAAAGATAATCGTGATCGCGTTCCTCGCTCGACGGTTGTTTGAATGAGACAACGTGGCAGCCCTGTGGATTGACGCCGCTCATCACATGCTCGATCGCCCCGTCTTTACCGGCGGCGTCCATCGCCTGAAAGATGATCAGAAGGGAATGCACATCCTGGGCGTATAAAACATCCTGAAGCTCGCGCAATCGCTCAACATTCTTGGCAAGGTCTTTCGCGGCTTCTTTTTTATCGGTATAATCGCCGGTGAAATCGGTCGCGTGTTTCTTAAGGTCGAGCTTTGAGCCTTCTTTTACGAGGAATTTGTCGGTGTTCATATGAATAGCTGCAAAATGTCGAAAATACTGTTCCTGCTGGCAATGATACTTCCTATACCGACGATCGCTCAACCTAAGCTCGTCCCGAACAAGGTCACGCTCAAGAGCGGCAAGTCGTTCAATCTCAATTTGCCCACCGATCTAGAGATCATTCCCGCCGCCGAAGGCTTGAAGCGGATCCGCTTTTTTGCGAAGTCGCCGGACGGACGCATATTTGTTACCGACATGTATAACCTTGCCGACAACAAACGCGGTACGGTCTACATTCTTGACGGATTTGACGGCAAAACAGGTAAATTTGCCTCGGTCAAAACCTATCTCACCGGGCTGCATAATCCGAACAGCGTCCAGTTCTACCGTGACGCCGACGGCCAGGATTGGCTGTATATTGCTGAAACCGGCAAGCTGACGCGTCGCAAATTTAAGGCGGGCGAAGAAAAGCCTTCGGACACGAATCCACAAACGCTTGCGACGTTTCCCGATTATGGGCTGAGCTACAAATACGGCGGCTGGCACCTGACGCGGACGATCGCGTTTGGCACGAACGGCAAGATGTATGTCTCGGTCGGATCGAGCTGCAATTCGTGCGTGGAGAAGGAAGAGGTACGCGCGACGATACTTGAAATGGATCCGGACGGCAGCGGACAGCGAGTGTTTGCTAAGGGCCTCCGGAACGCGGTCGGGCTGCGATGGTTCGGGAAATTCCTGTTCGCGACGAATCAGGGCTCGGATCATTTGGGCCTCCAGCGGCCGGATGAAACATTTTACGCGGTGAAGGACGGTGCCGATTACGGATGGCCCTACTGCCATTCATCGAACGGCAAAATATTCGCCGACCCGAAGATAAAACGTCGTGGCGGCTGTGCTGAGGTAGCCACGCCGTACGCTTTCTTTCCCGCACGCAGTTCGGCACTTGGGTTCGATTATTTTGACGACGCAGACTCACCCGCGACCATCAAGGACGCCTTCGTCGTATCCCTGCACGGCTCGACGAACAAGGCGATCGGGCATGGATACAAGATCGTCGCAATGCGAAAGGGCCAGCCTCTTCAGGATCTGATCACCGGTTTTTTGCAGGCTGGCAAGGTCGTCGGCAGGCCGTGTGACGTGTTCAAGCTGGACGCAAATTCCTTTCTATTCACCGACGACTATTCAGGGATCGTTTATCTGGTTCGGAAGAAAGGACCCACGGCCGCGATCGAAGAAAAACTGCCGCTGCCAGACCAGCTTTCCGTAGATCCGGTGAACGCCGCAGCAAACGCGTCCGGCCCCGTTTCAACGCGGCCATGCCTGTCGTTTCTGGTGTTTTTCGCCCTTCTTCTGATTTCGAGGCATTAGCGGCAGTCGCGTCGATATTTGCTCAAACGATCCGCGAACTCTGCCTCTTACTCCTTGTTCTCGGCGGGGAAAATGGCCTAAGCAAAGGTTCCATGCGGAGTGCGCTCGACCTTCGCAGAGACCGGAGAGATGATCACTCGTTTATCTTTAGCCCCTACCCGGACACGCCTGAAGTCGTTTTAGACCGATATGCCGTGATACCATAATTGTTTCGCCGAAAGTAACTATATGAATATCGGTATTACGGTTTATCCGACCTATGGCGGCAGCGGTATTGTCGGTTCCGAGCTTGGACGCGACCTTGCGGAACGCGGCCACAACGTCCATTTTATCTCATCGGTTTTGCCGACGCGTGTGACGCAGTTGGGCGAACGGGTCCATTTTCACGAGGTCGAGATGATGTCGTATCCGCTGTTCGAGCACCAGCCGTATGACCTCGCACTGGCGACCAAGATGGCGACCGTGATGCGGTCAGAGAAACTCGACCTGCTTCATGTTCATTACGCCATTCCGCATTCGATCAGCGCAATTCTCGCCCGCGAATCGATCAAACAGAAACGATACGTGCCGGTGATAACGACTCTGCACGGGACCGACATTACGCTTGTGGGTGCGGATCGCAGTTACTTGCCGATCACTCGATACGGGTTGCAACAGTCGGACGGTGTGACCGCCGTTTCGAAATTCCTGAAACGGGCGACGATCGAAACGTTTGATTTCGACGAGATAGAAGTGATCCCGAACTTCATTTGCGCTCTCCACTATAAGCGGCTGGAGGGTTCGCCGCTGCATGAGGAATTGGCACCGAACGGCGAAAAGCTGCTCGTCCACGTATCGAACTTCCGAGCGGTCAAACGCCCGCTTGATTGCGTCGAGGTTTTTGCCAAGGTTAAAGAACAGGGTGAAAATGTTCGACTCGTAATGGTGGGCGACGGGCCCGAGCGATCGGCGACCTACTATCGTGCTGAGCAGCTGAACGTAAAAAACGATGTCGTGTTCGTGGGCAAGCAAGCCAACATCGCGGACTATCTGGGCGTTTCGGACGTGTTCCTGCTGCCGTCGGAACTGGAATCATTTGGCCTGGCCGCACTCGAGGCTCAGGCGTGTGAACTTCCCGTGATCGCAACCCGAATCGGCGGGATCCCAGAGGTGGTGAACGACGGCGAGACTGGATTTCTTAGCGATGTCGGCGACACAGAAAAAATGACCCTCGATACGCTGACTCTGCTTCGCGACGACGACATGAGACGAGCATTCGGAGCAAGAGGACGCGAGCTGGCGGTCGAACGTTACAGCACCGACAAGATCATTCCGCAGTACATCGCTTTTTACGAGAAGATCGTGAACAAGGCCAAATCTGCGGCCGCTTGAAGCGAGTCGTCCACAGATGAACGCAGATAAACACTGATAGGACAGGGATAGCGATCGAATTTCTATCGGTGTTTATCCGTGTTCATCTGTGGATTAGAATAAGATGCTTAAACGCTACATGCACAAACGCGAACGGCACTTTGCGATGTTGAATGACAATCGCACGGTGCAGGCGTTCGAGTGGGGAGCCGAGTTTCTCGGAACGGGGTTGGCCTCCTCCGCGAGTCGTGATCAAACGAACGGCGACGACCCGAGAAAGATCCTGTCTGAATTTTCAAAGAACGTCGTCGCAAATAGTGACGAATACTTCGCGGCCCCGTCGGGCATCGAATTCGATCTCGAAAGCCGACTCTATCCATCCGCCGCTTCGCTGAGTGCCGAAGAACTCAAAACGCCGCCACCGCAGATCGAGATTCCTGTACTTACCTGGAAAAGTGCGGTTGAAACTATTTCCATTGAGAACAATACCGCCTACGCGACCTATTTCCCGCATCCGGACAAACGCGCGGCGGTTATAATTCTGCCGCATTGGAACGCTAAGGCCGGAACGTATTTCGACCTGGCTAAATTCTTCAACAAGGTCGGACTTTCGGCTCTCCGCCTGACCCTTCCGTATCACGAAGAACGTATGCCGCCGGAGCTGGAACGAGCAGATCACCTCGTCTCGCCCAGCATCGGGCGTTCGCTTCAATCGATCAGGCAAGCGGTGCTTGATACACGTGCGGCGGTGGCATGGCTTAAAGAGCAGGGCTATGAAAAGGTTGGAATTGTCGGAACAAGCATCGGCTCCTGCGTAGCGTTTATGGCGTTTGTGCACGATCCGCTCATCGACGCGGCCGTATTCAACCACGTTTCAGGCTATATGGCGGATGTCGTGTGGCACGGCCTTTCGACCTACCACGTCCGCGAAAGCTTTGGCGAAAACCTGCACCTCGATGAACTGCGCGAATACTGGATGCCCGTCTCGCCGATGGCCTACATGGAAAAGCTCGCGACGCTTCCCCCGCGGCCGCAGCGGTACATCTACACCCTCTACGACCTCAGCTTCCCCGTTGAACTGTCCCGCGACGTGATGAAGGAACTCCGCCGCCGAAAGATCCCCCACTCAAAAGCCGCCATCCCCTGCGGCCACTACACCCTAGGAGAAAAGCCGTGGGTGTATTTGGATGGGTACAAGATCATTTCGTATTTGCGGAAGCACTTGAGGTGATCTGATCGTGACGGGGCTTAATTCCGGAGCAGTGCTTTGAACCCCGCCTGCTCGAAATGAATGTCGGCGGTC
>JANNNS010000072.1:0-3801 GCA_031398645.1 Acidobacteriota bacterium | reverse complement strand
CCTTCTGCGAATGCTGACGGTAGAGAACGGTCGGCTCGGCAACGAATTCCAGCTTTCCGTACTTAGCAACATTCACGGCGATCCAGTGGTCATGCATCATCTCTGGCAGCTGGAAAGGCAGGACGGCCTTCTTCGCCGCTTGGTTCAGCATCAAAGTGCAGCCGGTAACGACGTTCTGCGCAAGCAGGTCTTGCCAGCGACGCGAGAGCAACGGTTCGAGTTTTTGATAATTCCAGAAGGACTCGTTGATCACGTCAAGGTGTTCATTCACAACAGTTAGATCAGTGAAAACAGCGAGCGGGACATTGCCTCCGTGTTCCTCCAGGAGCTGGTTCATCTTGAATAGTGTGCGTGACACCTTGTCCGGCAGCCAAATGTCGTCTTGATCTGCCAGCATCAAAAGCTCGGACTTGGAGGCCTCGATCAAGGCCATAAACGAAAGCGAAGCGCCGAGATTTCCACGATCATCTTTCACAAAAACGACGCGAGGGTCGCGAACGGTGTAGTCCTCAACCATCTTTACCGTTTCATCGGTCGAGGCGTCATCGCGGATGATCAGACGGAACTCAGTATGGTCCTGCGCAAGGATCGAATCGATCTGGGCGGCAAGAAACCGTGCTCCGTTGTATGTTGACATCAGGATGTCGATCATTCCGGTCAGAGTATTACAGAGCAATCTTGAATCTCAAACCCCAATAACCTATCTTGAAACATTGGAAAAGCCGCCGGCTAATACGTAGGCGGATCGTTGGACTGAATGATGCGTTTGGCAATTCTTGGTACACGGGGCATCCCGGCGAATTACGGAGGCTTTGAGACCTTTGCTGAAGAGTTGTCGACGCGGCTCGTCGCCCGGGGGCATGAGGTCAGCGTTTACTGCCGTTCTCATCATGTCAGCAGCGATCTGGCTGAATACAAAGGCGTAAAGCTAATCGTTCTCCCCACGATCAAACATAAGTATCTGGATACGATCGTCCACACCCTTCTGTCTGCCGTAAATGCGGTGACAAAAAGATTTGACGGCGTTCTGATCTGCAATGCGGCCAACTCGCCCTTTATACCTATACTTACCTGGACAGGAACTCCTGTCGCCGTGAATGTGGACGGGCTCGAACGCAAGCGAAAGAAATGGAACTGGGCTGGGCGACTTTATTACCGGATCGGCGAAAAGGCTTCAGTTTGGTTTGCGACGGAGGTCGTGACCGATGCGAAGGTCATTCAGGATTACTACTTGACCGAATACGCCAAGGCTTCGACGATGATCGCTTACGGGGCCAATGTCGAACGGAAGCACGACCCGGACTCAGTAGGAGAACATGGCCTTGAGCCGCATTACTACATACTTTACGTGTCCCGGCTTGAGCCGGAGAACAACGCGGCCATGGTCATCGAGGCATTCAGGAAGGTTGCGACCGATCTGAAACTGGCGATCGTCGGCGACGCTCCCTATGCAGACGATTATAAAAAGAAACTGCTAGATCTGGCGGACGGCGATGAGCGGATTATTTTCACCGGCTTTGTATTCGGTTCGGGCTACAAGGCCTTGCAGCAAAATGCATACGCATACGTTCACGCTACAGAAGTTGGCGGTACGCACCCGGCATTGATCGAGGCGATGGGTTACGGGAACTGCGTACTGTCGCTGAGCACGCCCGAGAACGATGAGGTCGTTGGTGACGCCGCGTTGTTGTTCGCAGACACTGAAGATCTTACATCCAAGCTTCAGGTCATCGTGGACGACGAGGGAACCGTCGAAAAATACAGATCCGCCGGCCAGGAACGCATCAGGCAGAAGTATAGTTGGGACGCCATAACCGACCAATACGAAGAATTATTCTCACGGATCGCTACGCTCTGACCTCAATTTATCGTGATCGGAAAAGCAAAGAAGGCCTTAAAAATACTGCGGACACGAGGGCTCAGCGGTTTTTATCGCCAACTTTTGTGGAAAAAGTATCTGATCAGCTGGAATCGGCGTTACCAGAATTGGATAAAAGAGTACGACACCCTGAGCAGCGAAGATGTTTCCGAGATGAAGCGGCTCATCGCTGAGCTTTCGAACCGGCCGCTGATCTCGATCTTGATGCCGGTATATAACGTTGACGAGAAATGGCTGCGTCGGGCGATCGAATCTGTGATCGAACAGGCTTATCAGCACTGGGAATTCTGTATTGCAGATGACTGCTCGACCAGGCCGCACATCAGGCGTGTTCTCGAGGAATATGCCTCCAGAGATAAGAGAATAAAGGTGGTGTTCCGCGAGCAGAACGGCCACATCTCGGCCGCCTCAAACTCGGCCCTTGAGCTCACTACCGGCGAGTACACCGTGCTTCTCGACCATGACGATGAGTTAGCGAAGCACGCTCTTTTTATGGTCGCACTGGCCGTAACATCCGATCCAAAGATCGACATGATCTACAGCGACGAGGACCTTATCGATCATCGCGGACGGCGGTATTTTCCAAAGTTCAAACCTGATTGGAGCCCCGACCTCTTGTGCTCAATGAACTTTGTCACGCATCTTTCGGTCTATCGAACTACGATCTTGAAGGAAATAGGCGGATTCACGATCGGTCGGGAAGGAAGCCAGGACTACGACGTCGCATTGAGATTTTCGGAACGGATCCCCGCCGAGAACATCTGCCATATTCCGCATGTGCTTTATCACTGGCGGGCGATCAGCGGATCGGTCGCGTTGGCTTCGGACGAAAAATCGTACGCACACGGCCGGGCACGCGAGGCAATTGATTCCCACTTTGAAAGAAGCTCTATTAGGGCAACGTCGGTCCCGGGTTTTGGCGAACTTCATCGGACGATCTATGAGCTGCCTGAACCGCAACCGCTAGTAAGCATTCTAATTGTCGTAGGTGAGCAGCCTGATGCGGAGAAGGCGGTTAGGATCCTCGAGAGGACAGACTATAAGCCGTTTGAGCTTATCCTGGTTTCGGGAGGCTCTATCACGCTCTCTTCGAATGACAACGTCGTGAAAGTTCTTGAGCATAGGAAGGGCTCGAATTTTGAGTTGTTGAATGAAGCAGTGCGGGAAAGTTACGGCTCGGTTGTATGCTTTCTGGATGCATCAACGGCGATCAGGCGTCGGGATTGGCTTGTTGAGGCGGTCGCGACGGCTACACAGCCCCAGGTAGGCTGCGTAGGCGGAAAGGTCGTTTTTCCGGATAATCGCATAAAGCACGCGGGGCTGATCATGGGAGTCGGAAACGGAGTAGGGCGGGCACACTACAGACTTCACAAGGACAGTCTCGGAAACTTCATGCGTTTGCACGTTGCTCAGAATGTGTCCGCTGTGTCATCTGAGTTTATGGCCATCCGAAAGGACGTGTTTGTAAGTGTCGGCGGCTTTGATGCTTCGAATTTTGCGGACGCTGCGGCGGACGTAGATCTTTGCCTGCGGCTTCGGCGTGACGGACTGGTTAATGTTTGGACGCCATGGGCCGAAGTTGTGCAAACTTCGCCGCCGCGGACGGTCGGTGAGGATGAGTTGGAAAGGCTAAAGGCAAAATGGGCCGAGTATTTCGAAAGAGATCCTTATTTTAATCCAAACCTTTCAAACGATGATGCCGACTTCGAGCTCGCTTTTCCGCCGAGGGTTAATAAGTTTTCTCTATAGATGCAAGGCGCAGAGGCAAAAACCGGGACCAACTACAAGGCGATAGTGCCGCAGGCCGGCCGCGTGCCTCGTTGGGTAATGCCCGCGGTCGGCGGCGCCGTCGTCCTGGCAGATGCGACTGCTGCCGCCTTGAGTTTTCTACTTGCATTTACTCTCCGCGAGGGTGACCCGAT
>JANNNS010000051.1:0-8994 GCA_031398645.1 Acidobacteriota bacterium | reverse complement strand
CGAACCAGCTTCACAATAATTGCTCCGGCAAACACGCCGCGATGCTTGCCGTCGCAAAGCACATCGACGCCGATCTTGCTTCCTATGAAGTGTTCGATCACCCTGTCCAGCAGGCGATACTAAGTGCGGTCGCCGAGTTTGCCCAAGTTCCGGAAAGCGAGATAGCTCTAGCCGTCGACGGGTGTGCCGCACCGAATTTTGCACTTCCCGTCCATGCGATGGCACGTTCCTTTCTAAATCTCATCTCGCCGCCGGAGAGCTTTGACGATGCTTCACGTTCGGCCGCTAACCGTATCGTTTCCGCGATGACAAAATTTCCCGAATTGATCGGCGGAAGCGAACGTCTCGATACAATGCTGATGCAGGCGGCCGACGGCAAGATCATTTCCAAGGTCGGCGCCGACGGCGTGTGGCTCTGCGGCGTGCTGCCGTGTGAACAGTGGCCGACCGGATTGGGCATCGCCCTTAAGGTCGAGGATGGTGACGATAAGCGAGCAAGGCCGGTAGTGGCGGCCGAGATACTTCGGCAATTCGCTTTGCTAGCCTCTGACGACCTGCCCGACCTTTCGCCTATGCCGATCAAAAACCGGCGTGGCGATGTTGTCGGCAAGATTGCGAGCCATATCCGTCTCATAGATAGACGGGACGCGATCTAGTGTAGATTCTTTGAAATGAATCTGCTCTTTTCGCTTATACATTTGAGGAGCCGGTCGAGGATCTGATCTTTCGGTCCAGATCGCACCGCCTTCGAATGAAAGGAAGGGGGCACTGAGTACGGCTTCGGTTCGAGGGAGAGAGATATGACACTTGATGAGCTTCAAAGTTACGAATTCTGGATCGGGAAATCGGCTCTGACCGTCTATACGGCAGTACGCGATATCGGCGGGTGGAAGAAGGTTTTCCCCGACCACGAAAAATTTCCGGTTTGGGCGAGTAAGATTCGGAATTACTTCAATGTATATCCGGTCACTCTCAAGCGATTGTCGGACAAAGAGGCGAGGCCTTACGTGAACAACCCGCTAAATCTTGGGTTTCTCGTGAGTTGTCGCAACGAGCGTCCTGCAGTTCAAAGTGCGAACCGGAAGTGGCAGAATTATAAGCCGAACCCCTCGGGTAAATACGACCCTCCGCCGTTCAAGCTTCACGGAGCATGTCCGGCTAGCGACAGCGACGATATAAAGAACATAGGATGGAAGGATTCCATCGCCTTGACCAGCGCCCTGACCGGTGACGTGTATAAGGACGAATATAATCAGACGTGGTTTCAAATGGCTGCCGGGTCCACGATCTATCACTGGGGAAACCATCCAAGCAACCCGACCGCGGAGGCCGTCTACTGGGACAAGATCATGGGACAAAATGACACTCCAGTATTCAAACTGGTCTCGCCCGACGGCACAGGCGGATCGAGAGAGGTCATTATTCACAACGCGGAGATCTCCGACGGCCCGTACAACAACAGAAGCACCGTTATCTGGCCCAAAGTGAACGAGGCAGTCGACGTTAGGCAGGCAATTGAGACTGATTCGATCCTTCAGGGATCATACAACTACTCCGAAACGACCCGCGTGGGTCTCGCCGCGCATGACAAGCGCGATGTTAAGGCTCACGTCCACGATGCCAGATTCTATGTAAATCCGCAAAATCTATCTACGCAATTGAGCACGCGCAAATTTCCTGCGCTGGATAACTTAAGGAGGCCGCTGGCAGATCAAGAATAACTCGACGAGCGGTGCGGAAACTCAAGCCCGCGCCCGTTTTCTCAGCCGACTTGGCCGTACAGCTTTTTGAACTCGTTCTTACCGAATGCCATATCTAGCCACATATTGGTCAGCTTTTCCTGTATGCTGTTTGCCCGCAAGCGTTCGTTGAGATTTTTGAAATCGACGAAGTCTAGGTGCTGATCCTGGTTGAAGCAGGAGAACACGAAAAATTCCTCGCCGGTATGCGGGTTTACGTGCCGCTGGAGGCATTGGGCGCAGACCTCTTTCATCATGCACTGCATCGGCGAATTGATCGAACCGATCGCCACGTGATCCTCCTTCAAATAAGGCTTGAGTGTGGTGTGACGGGCTTCGCGTACGCCGTTCATCATTCGGTCGGAACCGATAGCTATTATGCGGTCGACGTCTTTTAGGCTAAGTTTTGTTTGTCCAAAGGTGCCTTCCGCATAGGCCTCCATCGCTTTAACAATGTTCCCGCGAAAATGTGAATCCTGCGGCCGCATCGGTCGGATCTCTTTGCCGTAATCGGTCGCCCA
This sequence comes from Acidobacteriota bacterium, assembly GCA_031398645.1. GTDB lineage: Bacteria > Acidobacteriota > Blastocatellia > Pyrinomonadales > Pyrinomonadaceae > OLB17. Next base: position 6,734 of record JANNNS010000051.1, on the reverse strand, counting down.
GATGACTTGGTCCGTGACCTTTTCTATCTCCTCGCGTTTGAAAAGGTCTGCTCCGTCTTTGTAGCCGGCGAAGTAAACAACGTGATTATTGTTATCGCGAAGTGCTCTTGCAATGGAGAAAAGCACCGCGTTGCCCAGGCCTCCGCCAGCGAGCAGGACGGTCTCGTTTTGAGGTATTTCGGTCGGCGTTCCGGTCGGGCCCATCACGAGGACTTCTTCGCCTTCACGCAGCAGTGAACAAAGCCGCGAAGACGTTCCCATTTCGAGAACGATCATCGATAGCAGGCCTTTTTCCTCGTCGACCCAGGCGCCGGTCAGGGCCAGGCCTTCCATCATCATCCGCGAACCTTCGATAACCGGTGCAGAAGTTTCAAAGTTCTGCAGGCGGTAGAACTGCCCCGGCTCAAATTTACGAGCCTGTAGAGGAGCCTTTACGATCACATCGACGATAGTTGGTGTAAGCCGGTCGATCTTAACGACATACGCCCGTAACTCAGCATCTAACGTCGCGACCAGATCGTCGAAAATAAGATCGCGTTCGGACTGCGGCAGTGGTCCGCGGTTCGCAATTTCTTCCGCGAAAAGCTCAACTACACGGGTATAACCGTGCTTGGCCGAGGCCATCGCCTTAACGACATTGCCGGCGTACTTCGGATGGTTGTCGCCGTAGTAAGAGATGAACTTTCCCTCGTGTTCGTACGAGGTGAAGAACCCGACCTCATCTTTCTCCGCCGGAACCGCATGGAATTTTCCGTCTCCGTTCTTCGTCAGGCGATACGGCTGAAAAAATTGGCGCCACTCGTCCAGTTGGAAGGTGCCCGGTTTCTCTTTCTCGTAAATAACGTTTGGCGACGTTCCTGCTGCGACACAGACCGTCTTGGCCGGGAACTCGTGCATTTCGCCTGTTTTCTCGAATTTACCGGTTTCGGCGACATAATCGAGCCGCTCAAAGATAAGTGCTTTGACTGCGTTGAACTCATCCGGCACGGCCTCGGCGGGGTTCATGCACTCAATGAAATTGATGCCTTCTTCGAGGGCTTTTTGCACCTCTTCGTGATTCAAGCGATACGCTGGTGAATCCTGGATGCGTTTGCGGTAAACGAGCGAAACGCCGCCCCAGCCCTGTATAAGCGGGACAAAATTTGGTTCCTCACCTGCCGCAGCTGCTCTTGCGCGTTCCGCTCGGACGGCTCGGCCGTGCTCGAGGAATTCTTCGAGCACCGCCTTTTCTTCGGCGTCAAACTTCTCAAAAGTTTTTTCTTCGCCAAACTCGGCAGCTACCTGCTCATACTTCTTGAGCATCTTTTCGACCTGAACCGGGTAGTAAGCAAAAAGCTCGGTCGCCGTGTCGATGCCGGTCAGTCCGCCGCCGATAACGATCGCGGGAAGCCGGACCTGCAGATTCGACAACGTATCTTTCTTGAAGGCCCCCGTCAACTGCAGGGCCATCAGAAAATCGGACGCCTGGCGGATCCCGCGGATCAGATTGTTCTTCATCGGAACGATCGTGGGCCGTCCTGCACCGGTCGCGATCGCGATGTGATCGAAGCCAAAATTCCACGCGTCCTCGATCGTCAGCGTTCCGCCGAAACGTATTCCGCCGTAAGCACGAAAACGCTTGCGGCGAGACAGCATCAGCTGGACCATGGTCAGGAAGTTCTTGTCCCAGCGGACCGTGATGCCGTATTCGGAAACTCCGCCAAAGCCGGACAAAATGCGTTCGTCCAGTTCCTCGGTTATTTCGTTCAGATCTCTTATCGGTTTGGGCGAAGTTCGGCCGAGATCGCCAGTCCACTCGGCCGGAAGCGGCTCGATCTTCAGGCCGTCAACACCGACGACGCCAAAGCCTTCATTCAATAGGTATTGTGCAAGCGTGTAACCCGCCGGCCCGAGGCCCACGACCATCACGTTTTTGCCGTTGTAGGGCAGGGCGTAAGGGCGTTTCGCATTCAGCGGATTCCACCGGGTCAACAAGCTGTATATCTCGAAACCGTAGGGTAGATTCAGAACGTCCGTCAGTGTTGCGGTTTCAGCCAGAGGAATATTGACGGGTTCCTGCTTTTGGAAAATGCAGCCCTTCATACAGTCGTTACAAATGCGATGGCCGGTCCCGGCACACATCGGATTGTCGATAGTCACAAGCGCTAGCGAACCGATCGGGTCACCCTGCTTTTTGAGAAGGTGCATTTCCGAGATCTTTTCGTCGAGCGGACAGCCTTCCGTCTTAATGCCGAGAGGGTTTCGTTTCGGTGTACCGTCAGGTTCGCGAAGGCCTGTCGAGCAGGCATCCTTGGACCGCTCGTGGCAGATCATGCAGTAGTCGATCTCGTACAAAGCCTGACGCATCGTCCCGCGGTCGTCGGTCAGCTTAAATCCATCACGGCGGCGCATTTCGCTTGCCGCTCCACGCATTACGTTCGAGAGTTCGGGTTCGGGATGGATCAGATGAACAAGGTTTTGATAGTCCAACGCGTGGGGTACTTTGAACGCGGCCCAACGCTTCTCACGCTTATTGAATTCCTTTGCCGACCATTCCTCGAGCATCGTGAGAGTAGCTTTCACGATTAACAGTTCGCCGGTCTCTTCGACCTTCAGGATCAGGTCGGTGAACCCCTTTCCAAAGGTCTTGTCCTTCAGTTCATCAATGGCATTTTGAAGCTTATTGAGCGTTTGCTGGACTTCCTCAGTCCGTTCTATCTCCTTGGTGATCGCTTCTTCCGCGTCAAGAAGCCGGGCCGTAATGCTAGCGATCGCGAGTTCTTCATCGTGGATAAGTGTCTCGTCAAAAGACTTTAAGCGGAGCTCGCGCAAGGCCTGATCTAATTCTGCGGCCCGCATATTGTCGGTTTTTTCTTTGCCGAACTGCTTGATGGCCCGTCGCTGTACAAAGAACTTGTACTTCCAGATCGGATTCTGGACAAGGATCTCGCTCTCCAGTTCGGTCCGCTCGCGGGTTATGCCAAACATACGGGCAATGAAGTCCGAGAGGTACGGTGCGGCATCGGTCAGGATCTTAGACTCGACGCGCTTTTCGAACCCATTTCCGTGGGAAGCTATGTACTTTGTAAGGGAAGAGTGGAGCAAGGCATCCTTCCCCTCCACGTCCTCATAGAACTTTTCGGCCAGTTGTTTGAGCTTTACTGCATCAAAAAGATCGGAGTACCGAAACCCAACAATGCCAAGGTCAAAATCGTGTGCCGCCGTAGAATGCCCGTTTGCGGAAATCGCTGCCATATAAGCCTGTTTACTACTGAATTCTAGAAATTAAGCAAACAGTAATCATAACATTTCGCTCACTTTGCAACCAAAAGAGCGGGTCCAAAGCCAAGCCGAAGCAAACGAAAGAGCGTGAAAATTAGAGCCGGATATGATATAAACCAAGGTTGCGCTCTCAATTTAATAACTTGTTCTAATAGATAGTTTAGCAGTATGGAAGAAGATCAGCGGCTAACCCCGCTCCCAAAAACCGCCGCAATGCGAGAAGTTGCGGGTGAGTATCCGCCGGCCTATTCGCCCTACTACGACGATGAGGGGATGGAGGGGCAGCGTTCGATCCGTCAGTACGTCGATGTAGTTTACAAGCGACTGCCGTGGATATTGGCCCTTTCGATAGTGGTCACGGCCACGGCTGCGTTCTATATGTATCGACAGCCGTCTGAGTATTCGGCGACAACGCAGATGCTCATCGAGCCTCGACGGCCAAAAGCGACCTCGAAAGATTCGATCAACATCAATTTTGGGAACGACGCAAACTATTACAACACCCAGCTAAAACTTCTTCAGAATACAGAACTAATGAAGAAGGTAGTCGTAAGCCTTGGCCTTTATCGCGAGCCTGACCTTTTCAGTCGACAATCGCGTGGCGTTGCGTCTGTGTTCCGCTCGATGTTTTCCAGCGATAAACCTGAGAATGATCGGCCGACTGTGCTTCCGGTCATCTCGGAAAAGGTTGACGGAACCGATAACGCAATAGTTCTTTCCCCGGAAGAGGACAGACGTGCGCAAGAGTATGCGAATTACCTTGTCGGAAAGCTTACGGTTTCGCAGCGAGAACGAACAAACCTGGTGGACGTTACCGTCACCGGAAATGAGCCGACTATTGTGGCTGAAGTTGCGAATCGGGTAGCTGAGTTGTTCCAAATAGATGACGCAAATCGAGAGACCGAGGGAGCCAAACAGGCTAAGAATGACCTTGAGAAATCAATAGTAGAGTTGGAAAACACGATCAGTCAGGACGAAGCTTTGCTGATCTCTCAGATGAAGCAGTACAAACTCCCGCTTCAGGATAAGGGACAGGAACTCACTGCCAGCCGCCTTCAAGGCCTTAGCGAAACGTGGATGAAGTCGATGGAGTCGCGACGCCAGCTTGAAGGCCGATATAACGCGGCAGTTGCGGCGAATAATCGTAATGAAGGCTCCAGCATACCTGAACTTACCGAAAGCAAGATCTATCAGGATGCCGTGCGGTTGAATATAGAAAGGACGGCTAAGCTCCAGGAAGATATACGAGCGATCGATAAGCAGATACAAGCTGCACAGACCGAACGGGCGGAATTACTGGTCAGGTACACCGAGGAGTATTCGGAGGTTCAGAAAAAGGATGAACGGATCGCCTCGCTCCAGGCGGCAAAAGAAAAACTCGAGAAAGAGACACCTTGGCTGATCGAGAGTCAGAAGAAGGCAGTTGACCGCGACGCCGTCAAAGGTGCTCTTGTTTCGATGAAGTCTCAGCTTGATTCGAAGCGTCGCGAGGAAGAGCAGGCGCGAACGGCTTACGAGAAAGAGGCGGGAATAGCAAATTTCCAGGGCGTTGCCCAGACGGAAATGACTACGCTGAACCGCAGGATCAGCACAAATCGCGACCTTCTTGACGTTTATACAAAGGATCTGAAGCAGCGAGAGCTGACCTTGGCAACGAGCAGCCCGGACAACATCAAGATCGCCGCCCGTGCAGTTACACCGTCATCACCATACGGCCCGCAGCGAAATCGAAATATTCTTATAGCCTTTTTGTTGTCGTTGGCTACGGGAATGGGCCTCGCCTTCCTGATGGACTACCTTGATGATTCGGTCAAGACCTCGGACGATATCGGGCGTTACCTGGGGCTTCCTACGCTCGCCCTGATCCCGCATCACAGCATTATGGGCAAGATGCGGCCGGGAGGTGCGGCACTGGTACCGGTCAATGGAAACGCGAGCCCGGCTACGTCGATAGTCACACTGGAGGATCGCCACTCACCTATGGCTGAGGCCTATCGGCATCTGAGGACGTCATTGCTGTTCTCATCGGCCGGAAAGCCGCCGCAAACCATCTTGGTGACCTCGTCACAGCCTTCTGAAGGTAAAACGACGACTGCGATCAATACGGCGATCACGTTGGCTCAATCGGATGTTGATGTTGTGATCATTGATTGCGACCTTCGCCGACCTCGTCTGCACTCCTATTTCGACATGGAGAATACGCAGGGCCTGACAAATTATCTTTCCGGCGAGCCGAACACCGATCATTTGATCAAACGGTGCAAGGGGCTGCCGAAGCTACGCGTCATCACCAGCGGGCCGATACCGCCGAACCCGGCCGAGCTTTTGAGTTCGGACGAGATGAAGAAACTGCTTCAGTTCTTAAAGGGCCGTTATAAGCATGTGATCATCGATTCGCCTCCTGCGATCTCGTTTACGGATGCGGCGATCCTCTCAACTTTGGTTGATGGAGTAGTTCTGGTCGCTATGGCGGGCAAGAGTTCCCTGCATCTGATGCGGAAGTTCAAACAGCGTCTTGGCACGATCGGGGCAAGAGTTTATGGTGTTGTACTGAACGGCATCAAGGCCAACTCGATCGAATACGGTTACTACGGTGCGGGATATTACGAGTATTACGGCAAGAGCGACGCGGATTCCTCAACGCCGTACGCCGAAGAGAGCGGCTCGAACCACAAGACCAACGGTAATTGATCTGAGCCGAATTTGCTTAAAGCGGGGCCGTGTTAATGCGGCCTCGTTTTACTTTGTAAGGAAATCCGCTAAAGCCTGTTCCCAATCTCGTAAGGGTGAAAATCCAAGCTTCTCACTGATCAGGCACGCAAGTTTTGAACTGACCGGCCGAGGTGCGGGGCGACTCAATTCCGTATGCGAAGTCGGGAGCAAAAGGCTCTTCTCGAAACTGGCGATCTCGCAAACTTTCTCCGCAAAACAGAGGTAGCTCGTGCCTTCTCCCGAGTTCGTAACGTGATAAACGCCCGGCAGATCGGCCTCGGCAAATTCCCGAAGCCGCTTCGCGAGGTCGTCGGCGAAGGTAGGTGTTCCGTACGAATCGTCTATCGCCTTGATCGGTTTTCCTGTCTCCAGGAGTTTCGACATCACACTTAAGAAGTTGGTCCCGCCATGCCCGTAGATCCAGCTTGAGCGGACGATCATCGTTCGCGGGTAGGCGGCAAATGCCTTAATTTCACCTTCCCGTTTCGATATTGCGTAAACCCCTTGTGGGTTCGGCGCACTTCGTTGTGTGTAGAAGCCCGTTTCAGAGCCGTCGAAGACATAGTCGGTCGAGATCGTTACGAATGACGAATTCGCTCTCCGGCTCGCCTCAGCCAGATTTCCGACGCCGATCGAGTTTACGGCATAGCTGGCATTCTCGTTCGATTCCGCACCGTCAACATCCGTAAACGCAGCACAATTGATCACCGCATCAGGACGGATATCCCCGATCAGGCGGAAAACTGCAGAGCTGTCCGCAA
>JANNNS010000031.1:0-2659 GCA_031398645.1 Acidobacteriota bacterium | reverse complement strand
AGATTGGCTGCCGTTTCCTCCGTGTCCTTTGTGTCTTACCTTTGTGGACTTTGTGTTTAGCGGCTTTCTTAAACACAAAGGGCACAGAGCAAAAGACACAAAGTTCACGGAGTGTTGAAAAGGAAAATAGGATGGAATATGGATTTTATAGTTAACAAAGAGACGAAGACGGTCACGATAACCAAAGAGTTTGACGCCGGGCTGTCGCTCGTCTGGGACGCTTATACAAACGCGGAACTGCTCGACCAATGGTGGGCACCGAAACCTTTCGCGTCACGGACAAAGGTCATGGACTTTACCGTTGGCGGTAAGAGATTTTACGCAATGGTCAGCCCCGAAGGCGTCGAGCGTTGGGTTTTGCAGAAATACACTTCGATCACGCCAAAGACGAATTTCAAGCTCTTCAACACATTCGCCGACGCCGACGAGAATGTGGAATTGCCCGGCTCCGACTGGGACCTGAATTTCAGCGAGCAAAAAGGAAAGACGACGGTTCACGCTTCTATCTACAACGAATCGCTCGAACGCCTCGAGCGGATGATCGAATTCGGCTTCGTCGAAGGGACAAATGCTCAGTTGAAAAATCTGGAAGAACTACTCGCGAAGTTATCGATGGAAACAGAGGTAATTTAACACGAGGAGAATGATTGTTGAACTCAAGGAGGAGAATATGAGCAGGAAGAATCTACTTATGCAGAGCTTTCGGAGAGCATTCTTGATCGGCAGCATTCTAGCTTTGTACATTTCGCTGACTACATTTCTGGAAATGCCGCATGGCTGGTGGCTCGGGTTGCATAACCTGCTTGTTATCATATCGCTCGTTTTGGCGGCGGCCGTCGGTTATAAAGATCGGGCGCTTGAGGTTTCGTTTAAGTTGATGATCCTGTCGGTTGCCCTATTCTTCTCCGTAATGATGTTTCTTTACATTGGTAGCTATCTTGTTACAACCGCATTTTTCGCTGACCAGATGGTTTGGATTCCATTCTTCTATCACGATTACAATTATCACGGCTTTAAATCTGTCGCGGCTTATCTGAATCACAAAAACAATTTCCGCGAATTGCTCGAACTACAAATCTTTTCGTTTTTGATTGGTTCGATCATGTATTTCGCGGCAGGAAGTTTGGGTTTCGGGGCAAAAGCAATGATTGACGGGATGAAGACTTCCGGCACGGCTCAATCATCCGCTTGAGATGATGGCAAGGATCTTGCCGGTTTGGTAAAAAAGGCATGCAGCGTACTGCCGACGGCTGGCTCGCAAACCTGAGATTTCGTATCAACGTCAAGCACAGATCAAAGAGCATATTGAGAATCACGCGGAGATAAAATAGTGAGAAAAATTACGAATTGGAATCCAAACATGAGGACAACAACTTTCTTCGTTTCTATTCTTATGGCAATGCTCCTGTCGGGTGTCGTGTCGGGGCAGCCAAAACCGACTACGGGTTATGCGCCGGTTAACGGACTAAAAATGTATTACGAGATCCACGGCAAGGGTGAGCCCGTGGTATTGCTTCATGGGGCGTTTATGGCGATCTCGGGTGACTGGAATGATTGGATCAATGAACTCGCCAAAACGCGGAAGGTGATCGCCGTCGAACTGCAGGGCCACGGGCGGACGGCTGATATCGATCGCGATATGACTGCTGAAAATCTTGCCGACGACGTTTCCGCGTTGCTGGATCATCTAAAGATCCCAAAGGCAGACATCATCGGTTACAGCCTGGGAGCCGGTGTCGCGATGCAGTGTGCGATCCGCCACGGCGAAAAAGTGCGAAAGGTCGTCAGCATTTCGGCCCCGTTCCGTCTAGACGGCTGGGTCAAAGAAGGTCGCGAGGCACTGCCCAACCTCACGGCGGAAGTGTTCAAAGGCACGCCCGTGGAAGCTGAGTACAAAAGACTAAGCCCGACACCTGACAAGTTCCCTGAATTTATCAAACACGTCGTCGCGATGGCTTCGAAACCGTACGACTTTGGAGCCGACAAATTCAAGGCTACCAAAGCACCGTTCTTCTTCATCCACGGCGACGCTGACGGCGTGCGGTTCGAACACATCGCCGAAATGTACCGCCTCAAAGGCGGCGGCAACATCCACGGCGACATGCAGCCGCGATCGGATTCGAGATTGGCTATTTTGCCCGACACGACCCACGTCACGCTGATGAACCACAGACAAACGCTCGTCCCGATGATCAACGACTTTCTCGACGCGAAAGCTCAAAGGTAGTCGGTAAGAATTTCTAACAGGATAGACAGGATGCAAAGGATAGCGATCGCCGCCCATCATGCCCTTTATCCTGATCATCCTGTTCATCCTGTTAAAATACTCCTCGCATCCTCTATGACTCCGCGGTGAATCCGATATGAGCGTAAAAGAACAGATCAAAGAGTTTATAGCGAGCCATCCGGAACCAAAACGCACCGACATACAGGCGTTGCACGACATGATCCAGCGTGTAGATCCGGGATGTAAATTGTGGTTTCTCGACGGCAAAAACAGCGAAGGTAAGGTTGTTTCTAATCCGGATATCGGCTACGGGTCTCGCGACCATAAATACGCCGATGGCACGGTCAGCGAGTTCTATCAGATCGGCCTGAGCCCAAACAAAACCGGGATCTCCATCTATATCCTCGGTATCGAAGACAAAAAATACCTGGC
>JANNNS010000332.1:0-3109 GCA_031398645.1 Acidobacteriota bacterium | reverse complement strand
TGGACGATGACGGTCGGGATGTGGCGGATCTTGTCCACATTCTCTAGCAGGAAATTGTCGCTCTCAAAGAACGAGCCGTTCATAAAATAGTGACATTCGATGCGGGCAAGGCTCAGGGCTTCGTGGGCTCCTTCCCAATGGTCCATCAGGTCTTGGTCGGGATAAAGCTTTGACGTCGCTCCCTCCCACGTACTCCATGCACGCGCCGCCGATAGACGCACCTTCTCATCGTCAGTTGTAAGCCTTTTATGATACGCCGTCATAAAATCACCGCGCTCCTCGGACGGGATCTCGTCGCGGTATCGTTCCCAGAAATCGGGAAAGATCTCGGACGCTCCATATTGATAAAACCATGCAAGCTCTTTCTTCCGCGTCAGGAAGATGCCGCGAAGTATCAGGCCCAGACATCTATCCGGATGCGTGATACCGTAAGCCAAACTAAGTGTACTGCCCCACGAACCGCCGAAAACGTGCCATTTCTCGATGCCGAATTTTTCGCGGAGCGTTTCGATGTCCTTGATCAGGTCCCACGTCGTGTTCTCGCGAAGCTCCGCATGCGGCGTCGATTGCCCTGAGCCGCGTTGGTCGAACAGCACCACGTGATAAGCCTTCGGATCGAAGAACTGCCGGTACATCGGTATCAACCCGCCGCCCGGCCCGCCATGCAGAAAAACAACAGGAATGCCGTCCGGATTTCCCACACGCTCATAATAAACGTCGTGGATATCCGATACTTTCAACATGCCCGAATCAAAGGGCTCGATCTCGGGGTAAAGAGTTTTCATATGCGTTGATAATAACTGAACAGGTCAATCTTTGAAAATAAGTTTCAGCTATGTCGCGCTCAAGGAATAAACGTCTAACACCTGGGACGCACTTGGCAAAACTCTGCGGAAAAGAGAGCGTCGCTATACCGAATGATTACTGCACTGTCTTAACTACTTTCAATTCTTAACGCCCGAAGCATGATCGGCGGCGATTTGCCAGCGGAAGTCGCGCCAGAGCCAGGTGGTTGTGTAGCGTTTAGTGTAGTCGAAAGGCTTTCCGTCGCTAATGCCGACGTAGCTTATTTTTCCGGTTTCGACCGCCGAGTAGTTGCTGATGACTCGAACCTTTTGTTCGGACAATTCGGCTGATTGCAGTTTGACCTGACTGGTTTTCTGCCATAGTAAATCTTCGGCTTTATTGGAAAGTACTCCGTCGCGGCTCGTGTAGATGTATTCGTCGGCGAGCAGAAGTTTGAGTGCGTCTATGTCGCCTGATCTTTCCGATTCGGCATAAGAGCGGCCGGAATTCAGCCGTTTTATCAATTCAAAATAGCTGCGCCCAGCCTTTAAAATTTGCTGCTCCATTAGCTTCTGATCGTGATTCTTCTCCGAGCTGTGTTCGGCGACGACGAGCCACTTCCCGCCGCGCCGTTCATAAAACATGGTGAACCGACCAGTGTCGGTATGCGGATAAGCATTCGGATCCTCGATAGATTGAACCGTCGTCGTCCAGTCGGCCGTGAGCAGAGCAGCGTTACGGACCACTTTTACTTTCACGTTGTCAGATCGGTTCGAGAGCACTTTGAACGGCGGCTTCGTCTTGAAACTGCGCAAGTAGTCGAGGTTCTGCCGGCGGTTAAACAGTTCCCCAAAGTTGTTCGAGTAAATATAATCGGGAGCGAAATGACGCTCAAAATAATCGATATCGCTCTTCACAAAGGCTTCGTCAAAACCCATGTGAATCCTAATAATCTCGCGTTCGGCTTCATTCCTTTGAGAGAAAGCCCCGACGATCGAACTGACCATTATTAGAAAAACCGCTAAAAGTCTTTTCATTTTAAATCTCCTCCAGAATGTTCAGAAAAGGGGGTAAGGATCGGGTTGGACGTTACGCCCTTGCTAACGCGCGGGCTTCCGCAAGAAACCGTCACTCCATAGCTGAAATACGAGCAATGTCCAGAGTTCCTTGTGATGCGATGCCTTACCGGTTTCGTGTTCGCTGATCAGGCGTTCGACGTAGCCCGCATTGAAGATGCCTTGTTGGTTCAAGCGGTCCCCGGAGAGCATCTCGTGCACCAGCGGATTTAGGCGGCCTTTGAGCCATTCGGCGATCGGGATGCCGAAGCCTTTCTTGGGGCGATGGAGGATGTCGTGCGGCAGCAGATCCTTCATTGCCTCCTTCAAGATCACCTTGCCGCTCTTGCCTTTTAGCTTGTACTCGACCGGGATCGACGCGGCGAACTGGCCAATTCGCGGGTCGAGGAACGGAGCACGCGTTTCGAGGCTGACGGCCATGGCGGCGCGGTCGACTTTGGTCAGGATGTCCTCGGCCAGGTAGTAATTTATGTCGGCGTACTGGGCCTTTTCGATGATGTTTCTGGCGTCGGACGCGTCAACCAGTTCGCGGACGCCGCGGTAGATGTCGGCCTCGGTTTGGGCGAGAACGTCCTTGGTAAAGAGCTTCTCGTGCTGATCCGCTGAGAACGACCCGAACCAGCCGTGATGGCGGGCGATGTCGTCGTGTTTTGCCGACCGGACAAAGCGTTTCGCCTTGTAATCGAACGACATATTGTTCGTCGAAACGGGCAGGGCATTGACTACCGGTTCGATCAGGCCGGACCGGACAAATGCCGGGATAGAGTTGTACTTCGTCGCCAGCGTGTGGGCGTAATACATCGGATAACCCGCAAAAAGCTCGTCGCCGCCATCGCCCCCGAGAGCTACCGTGACATGTTTGCGTACAAACCGCACAAGCAGAAACGTCGGGATCAGCGAGCCGTCCGACATAGGCTCGTCCAGCCATTTGCCGATCTCAGAGATAAGGTCGCCGGCCTTTTCGGCGGACAGTTTATCCTCGTAATGCTCTGTATTTAGGTGAGTTGCAACCTGACGAGCGTATTTTGATTCATCGAACGAATCTTCTTCAAAGCCGATCGAGAAGGTTTTTACCTTTTCTGTAGCGTGCTGCGTGGCGAACGCGGCGACGGTCGATGAGTCGATACCGCCCGAAAGCAGAATGCCGAGCGGGACATCGGATACCAGACGCATTCGAACGGCATCTGAAAGAAGTTCGCGTAGTTCGTCGGCGGACTCGGCCAACGTGGCGGAAACACGACCGGTAG
>JANNNS010000297.1:0-42183 GCA_031398645.1 Acidobacteriota bacterium | reverse complement strand
TCCGTCACCATCATAATCCGCGGAAACCGGGATATCACTTATCTCGAAAGTGTCTTCCTCCAGGATGAAGACTTGCCCCGTAGTCGAGTATCGGACGTACCATAAGAACGGGGTCAGCACGGACACATCGGTACGGCCGTCGCCGTCGTAATCGGCGGGAGCGGGAACGGACGTTGGCGAGCCGAGGTGGACAACTATGTAACCTGCTGTCGTCCGCTGAACGTACCAGTCGCCATTTGACGGCCGATAGACAGCTAGGTCGGCCCGGCCGTCGGCGTCGTAGTCGCCTACGACGGGTTGGTCGCCGGCCTGGCCGTAGGGCACCGCGACGAAGTGGCCGTTCGAGCTTTGGATCCGGTACCAGATGCCCGTCGACGGCCTGAAGACGCTCAACTCGGCCTTTCCGTCGCCGTCGAAGTCGGCGGGTGCCGGAATGTCGCCGGCTTCGCCCCACGACTGGGTGATGAACGTCCCCGAGCTGGAATAAGCTTCTCGCCGGAGGGCGACCAAGCGGGGCAGTTTGGGATGGTGTAAGTGTATGCCTGTGAGATCTGATATACATTGCCGTTGCTGGTTCCGATTCCGAAGATATTGCTGTATGCTCCGCCGCCTGGCTGTGCGAACGCGATGGACCCACCGTCGGGCGACCACGCCGGATGTGTCGCGGGTGGATTATTGCCGGGCATAAGGTTTGTGCGGCCGGTGCCGTCCGCTCGGATCGTTTCGATGTCGGTGCCGTTTGAGAATGCGATCTGCTGGCCGTCGGGCGACCACGTCAGGCCGGCGGTGAGGTTTGTTTGCGAGTTGGGGACGGCGCGTTGGTGGGAGCCGTCGGAATTCATCAGCCAGATCGACCAAACGCCGTTCTGTTGCCGAGAAAAGGCGATCGTGCCGCCGGACGGATGCCAGACGGGCGTCAGATCGAGCAGCGTATTGTTAGTCAGACGAGTCTGACCGGTGCCGTCGGCGTTCATGACATAGATCTCGTAGTTGTTGTCGCGAAGGCTGACGAACGCGATGCGGCCGTTCTGGCGTGGTGCGGCGAATGTCTCGGCGGCGGCGTAGAACGCGGCGGCAGCGGCGAATATGATGGCGAATTTGGTTGTGAACTTCATATATCTCCTGCTTCGACGGACTGATAAAAATGTGCGCTGACGGTTTTGCGGCCAATAATTCACGAGGATAGCGGGCTGTGGCCGGGTTGGTCTTTGGAGAAAGCTCCTAGTTTTTTCGTAAATTTCTCCGAGCGGCAGCGGATCGGGCAAGGCGGTGCTAAACGGGCTGGAGATGGGCCTTAAACATTTTGCGTCCGCGCGGAACGGATGAGCGGGCGAGGCTCGACAGGCGTCGGCAGCGGGCCGCTGGACGGGCGTGTTATAATGAAAATATTCCCGCCCGGAGGTCTTTCAGGCAGTATGCAAAAAACGAGTTTTATTTTCTTCGCTACGCTGATGATGGGGTTGCTGTCGCTTGATGCGTTTGCTCAAACGCCGCCGCCGCCGGCGAAACCGCCCGCTGTTGTGCCGGCTGTGTCGCCGTGCCCGCGGCTGGTAATAAAGAATGAAAACCCGCAGTTTTATAAGGAAGGAGCGCCGGTGCCGTTCGTTCTCGAAATGTCGGGCGGCGATCCCAAAGTGACGCCGAACATTTTGTGGACGGTGTCTGCCGGTTTGATAACGGCGGGCCAGGGCGAGCGTCGGATCGAGGTCGATTCGAGCGGAGCCGGTGCCGCGGGACAAATGGTGGCGGAAGTTTGGGTCGGCGGCTATCCGGCGGAATGTACGGCGAAGGCGTCGGCGACTGCACGCGTCGTGCCGCCCGCGATGCTGCTCGAAAAATTTGGTGAACTGCCGCTTGAGGCTGAAAATAAGACGCTTGATCACGCCGCAAACTACGTTGCCGGCACGACCGACCGCCTTGTCGTGATGGTTTATAGCGGCCGCACGGATACAGTTCAGACCACCAACACCGCGATCAGGCGAATATTCGCACGGCTGACCAGAGGCGGCCTGCAGGGCAACCGCACGAGCATGGTCGGTGCCGGATATCGTGAAAAACTTGAGTTCGAACTATGGTCCGTGCCCCAGGGAGCCGAAATGCCAAAGCCCACACCGACCATCGACCGCAAAGACATCGCCCCACCGGCCCGAGCAACCCCCACGACCAAACCCGGCCGCCCGCAAAGGCCCTAAAGATTATGAGTTACTCCAACGGCAACGGAAATGGCAACGGGCATAATGTGAAACCGCGGAATGTTTTGGGCGGCGAACTGGTTTCGTGCTGCACGGACCCGATGACGGGGTTTTACCGCGACGGTTATTGCCGGACGGGCGTGGACGATACGGGCCGCCACACCGTCTGCATCAGGGCCACCGACGAGTTTCTCGAATTTTCCAAAGCGGTGGGCAACGACCTGTCCACGCCGATGCCCCAATACGCCTTTCCGGGCCTGAAAGCCGGCGACAAATGGTGCCTCTGCATGCTACGATGGCGCGAAGCCCTCCAGGCGGACATGGCCCCCGAGGTCTTCCTCGAAGCCACCCACGAAGCGGCCCTGACCGTCGTGAGCATCGCCGACCTCAAGAAGCACGCGGTCGAGGGCGAAGGGTGAGAAAGGGGAAAAGTTTAAAAGGGGAAAAGGGAAAAAGTTGAAGAGATCGTCGCCGTCCTTTACACTTTTTCACCCTTTCAGGTTTGAACCTTCGCTCAAAGTGAGAGGATCGTCGCCGTCCTTTTCACTTTTTCACATTTTCACTTTTTCACTTTCAAACAATGGAAACCGTTGAACATCTTCGCCATCTGTATGCCTATAACGACTGGGCGAATCGGCGTTTGATCGTGGCGTTGAAGACGGCGGAGTCGGCGCGGTCGCGCGAATTGCTGGTGCATCTGCTCGTGACCGAGCGGGAGTATTACGAACGGCTGTACGGGAAGGATTCGACCGGTTTCGACTTCTTCCCGCAGCTCTCGATCGAAGAATGCGGCCAGCTGGCACGCGACACCGCCTCGAATTTCGAAAAACTGCTCCGCCGTTTCGACGACAGCGGCCTCGATATCACCGCCCGCTACAACTCGAGCGAAGGCACGCCCTACGAAAACACCTTCCGCGAACTGCTCACCCACGTCCTCTTCCATTCGTCCATCCACCGCGGCAACATAATCCTAAAACTCCGCGAAGACGGCTTCGAACCGCCGAAGATCGATTACATCATCTACCTTCGCGAGACGAAATATATCTGAAGAGAGGGGAGAGGATCAGGCGTGAAGGACGTCCAGGAATATCTTCAATGAGTGCAGACTTCCTTGACGAGAGATTCTTCGGCGAGTTTTAGCACCGCGATGGCGTGTTCGCGAGTTATCGGGGGAAATCCTTCGAGAAAATCCTCAAGCGTGTCGCCGCCTTCCAGATAATCAAAGAGATTCTTTATCGGGACGCGAGTACCGGCGAAAACCGGGGCACCGCTGACCTTGTTGGGATCGATCTCTATCACAGGGTTTTTCATAAACCGCATTATAGCGTGATTCGTAGGGTCATATCTATGCTTTCCTGCGGCATTAAGTTAAAATCCTTTATTCATGCAGTCAGAGTTGGAACAATATACATTCGACTTTCACAGCGAAACGGCCGAGATCGTGGCTGAGTCGCATGACGAGTTGAAGATAAAGCTGGGCGAATTCGCCGGGCCGCTGGACCTGTTGCTGTATTTGATCCGGCAGGAGCAGGCGAACATCTTCGATATCCCGATCGCGACGATAACCGACGAATATCTGAAATACATTCGCCTGATGAAGCGTCTCGACATCTCGGTCGCGGCCGATTTTTTGGTGATGGCGGCGACGCTGATCGAGATAAAGTCGAAAATGCTGCTGCCGCGCGATCCGCTGGCCGTCGAAGAAGAGGAAATGGACGACCCGCGGCGTGAACTGGTCGACCGGCTGCTGGAATACGAGAAGTTCAAGGCCGCCGCCGAGATGCTGTATGAAAAAACGACCATCGAACAGGCCGTGTTTCCACGCGGAAAGATAGAATCCGACGACAATAACGCCGAAGTAAGCGCCACCGTCTTTGACCTGCTCACCGTTTTTGAAAAGATACTCGCCCGGCACAAGGAAGAGGTCACGATGGAGATCCATCGCGAAGAAATATCGCTTGCCGACATGATCCGCAGCCTTCGCGACCGCATCTTCGCGGCCGGCGAGCTGAACATTGTCGACTTTTTTGCCGAACTGCACACGCGACGCGAACTCGTGACGGCATTCGTCGCCGTCCTCGAGATAGTGCGGACCGAAAGCGTGAAACTGATGCAGCGAAAAACGTTCGGCGACATAATATTAAAGAAGGTGCAGGAACAAAGTGGCTGAAACACAGACAGATGCGGCCGGAACCGCCCCGGCAAAAGAACCTCGCGACGTCGCCGAACTTTCGCGGGCCGTCGAGGCGTTGATATTCGTCGCCGACGAACCGATCTCGACGAAACTTTTAGCCGAAGTGCTGGAAGAAGATCGCGAGTTGATAGTATCCGTCGTCGAAGAACTGGTCGCGTCGTACGAAGACCGCTCGGGCGGCCTGCAAATTCGCGAGATCGCGGGCGGTTGGCAGATCTCAACTCGCACCGAATGCCACGAAGATGTCCGCCGGCTCCTGAAAACGCGTCCGTCGGCCAAGCTGTCGCTCGCGTCGCTGGAAACGCTGGCCGTCATCGCCTACAAACAGCCTGTGACCGTGCCGGAGATCCTTGAAATACGCGGCGTGCAGTCGGCATCCGCTATAAAAACGCTGCTCGAAAAGCGTCTGATCATCACCAAAGGCCACAAAGAGACCGTCGGCCGGCCTATGCAGTACGGAACGTCGAAGGAATTTCTCATCCACTTCGGCCTGAAAGACCTCGCCGACCTGCCGAGCATCGAAGACTTTGAGGATATTGCAGGATCGATAGGATGATAGGAATACGGAAAGGCAACTCAATGTTTGTCTTCAAATACCTGCCGTTCTTACCGATCGTTTTTGCCACGACCTGCATTTTCACTGGAAGTGTGGTTGCGATATTGCAGGTCAGGAACCTTGTGTCCGATTTTGAGCGATCCAGCGGAGTCTATCTTGTAGCGGGATTTATACTTCTCGCGATTGGAACGTTAGTCCTTGCAGTTTCGCCCGGTAAGACAGTCTTGCTTAACAAAGAGCTGTTAGTCATGACTATCAGCGAGTCAACTGCATTCTCAACGGCAACCTCGCAATATGGATACAATGAGATCGCTGGAGAATTTCGTTTGGACACGAAGTATTTGTGCCGTCAGTGGTTCCCCCGATACAGCATCATTTTACAAACGCGCGAGTTTGGGGACTTAAGGCTTACAGGACATAAGTACGCAGATCTGGAGCTCTTGTCTGAGGCTGTGGTCGAGGCGAATAAGTATCTTGTTCGTCATCAAATTGTTCCGGATCTCCAGGCGAATGCTTCCGTCGGTAATCAAGGAGATGGGCCCGACAGCGTCGATTCCTAAATGGGGTATTGTCCTTTGTTGCGGTGTAACTAATTATTTGCGGTCGGCGAGGCCATGAAAATAGAGATTATTGGCGATGGATCCTTCGGGACGTTTCTTAGAGAGCTTTTGGCACCGATATTCGACATCGACGACAGTGCGACGACCGTTATTTTGGCCGTGCCGATCTCTGCTTATGATTCGGTCGCCGCCGAGCACCGCGACAAGCATCTGATCAACGTGTGCAGCGTGCAAAAACCGAGCACGGACTTTATTCTGAAGCACACGAGCAGCGTCACCGGGATCCATCCGCTGTTCGGGCAAAGAACGCCGGAAGACAAACGCACGACGATCGTCACCCGCGAGCTTAGCCTGGTCGAAAAAGATGATAAGTTTGTCGAAAGCGAACGTGAATTCCTGAGCGGTTTTGCGATGGTCTCCGCGATGACGCGGACAGATCACACCGGCGAGTTCTTCACGCCCGATTCGCACGACAAGCTGATGGCAAAAACACACGTCGCGGCCGTGCTCGCGGCAAAACAGATGAAGGTTTTTGTCGAACGCGCCGAGGATATTCCCGACGACCTGCTGCCGAACAGCTTTCGCCTGATGCGCGACTTTGTGAAGACTCTCGACGACATGCCGCCGGGCACCATCGAGAGCATAATGGCCAATCCGTATTACTAATACGGCCAAATGAAATGCAGGAAAGACTACAAAAATTAATTGCCCAGGCGGGAATAGCTTCGCGCCGGGCAGCAGAAGAATTGATCCGCAACGGTGAGGTCACCGTCAACGGCGAGATAGTGACCGAACTGGGCACAAAAGCCGATCCCGAGAAAGATCATATAAAGGTCAAGGGAAAATTGATCAATCAGAAGCTGAAAGTACACGCTCCAGCCTACCTTTTGGTCAACAAACCCAAAGGATTTCTGTCGAGTGCGGCCGATCCCGAAGGACGCGACCTCGTTATCGACCTCGTCAAAGGTTTTGGAAGGCTCCATCCGGTCGGGCGTCTGGATTTCAACTCGGAAGGTTTGATCGTGCTTACCAATGACGGCGATTTTACCAACATCGTCGCGTCTTCGAAGAAGATACCCAAGGTTTACGAGGTAAAGGTAAAAGGGCTTCCACCCGCCGCCGCGATAAATAAGCTGCGTCGCGGCGTCCTGTTGGAGGATGGCTTCAAGACTGCACCCGCTGAGATCCACGAACTGCCTTCAACCCAGAAAAACGGCTGGTACGAAGTGATCCTTTACGAAGGCCACAATCAGCAGATCCGAAAAATGTTCGATGCGATCAGCCATTCGGTCGTAAAACTGCGGCGTACGGCGATCGGCAACCTGCGCGATCCTTATCTTAAACCGGGTTCGTATCGGAAATTAACGGAGGAAGAAGTAAAGGATCTGATGGAATTCAAAGGTATTGTCGCTTCACCGTGGATCACGCCGAAGCGTGTCGTCTCGCCGGCAAAGGTAAAAGTGCAGACAGGCGACGAACCCAGACGCCACCGCAAGAAGCCGCCGCGGCCGCCCCGAAACAACCCTAAACCGGCGAACGCATCAAAGTCCGGTGCTCGACCATCAGGCAAAGGTCCTGGACGACCTTGATTCCCGCGCGTGCAAATTTCTCCGCGAGCTCGTCGTTCGTGATCCCGAGCTGAAACCAAACCGACTTGGGCTTTTTTGCAAGGATGTCGGCGGCGTGTTTGGTAATGTCGTGTGCGCGTCGGAATACGTTGACCATGTCGACGTCGCCGGGCACGGCCATAAGGCTGCGGTAGACCGGCGTACCCAGGATCTCGGTCACGTCCGGATAATAGACCGGAACCGGAACTATCTCGTAGCCCTTTTCCGCCATATATTTCGGCACGTAAAACGCAGGCTGCGTAGCGTGCGATTCGGGCTTGATGCCGAGCACCGCTATCCTTTGAGTTTCAGACAAAAGCTCCCTAACCTGAGCGTCAGTCGTAAGAATATTCGCTTTCCAATCCATTACCTCAATCTTACCGATTAGGCAGCGAAGTCCAAAACCGAGCTATGGGCGATAGTTCTGTACGTGATCGGGGATCTCAACGGTTGATGGAAGCCGCTCGTCTGCTATCGGGCCGCCGACTTCGACCTTTAGAGGCAAAACCCCGGCCCAGACATTTATTGCGTGATCTTCCTCGTCATCGCTAGGACCGCCGGTCCTTATTTTCGCCGACGCTTCGTCGATCGCCAGTTTCAGGACTGACGTGGCTTTCAGCTCCAATTCGCTCGGCCAGCGGATCTCAGGCCAGCGTCCGGGAATGACATGTTCGGTAAACGCTTCCAGCGCCCTGCTTTTCTCCTCGGCGTCATCTACCAACACTGCCTTTCCGAGAATAACGACTGACCGATAGTTCATCGAGTGATGAAACGCCGAGCGTGCCAGTACAAGCCCGTCTATCAGCGTGACC
Organism: Acidobacteriota bacterium; assembly: GCA_031398645.1. Lineage (GTDB taxonomy): Bacteria > Acidobacteriota > Blastocatellia > Pyrinomonadales > Pyrinomonadaceae > OLB17. Next base: position 34,262 of record JANNNS010000297.1, on the reverse strand, counting down.
GTTATACAAACATCGACGCCGTCGGCAAGATTGCGCAGCATTCGGCTTGCCGATGAACCGTGTATGTAAAGGTCATCGCCGATCCGTGCATAGCCGGTCGGTATGACGTAAGGCTGGCCCTCGACGGCAAAGCCTACATGGCAAATGAATGCTTCGTCCAGGATCGGATAGATCGTGTCGCGGTCGTAAGCTCCGCGTTTGGGAAGGCGTTTGACTTGAGTCCGTACTGTTTTGGTATCGCGATCGTGCATATTGAAGTTTCTGGCCACTAACTAACAGTCCGAACTGTTACCAGCTGTTACTGAGTTAGCGCTGTTATGTTAGCCGACCGGATCATATCGACATCGAAAAATAATGTGCCTCAATGTTCATTCTTCGGCGCAGGTAAAATCGGTGTGCCCCGAACCGGCATACGGATGAGACGAGCCTGACCTGCTCGCATTTTTCCTTCTTTGCGTATTCGACGATCCAATCAAACAGCTGGCCGCCAAAGCCGCTCGATCGGGAATCGCGGGCCGTAACCAGATCCTCGATCTCAAGATATCGTCCGCCCGCCAACCACTCGGCAATGCGGATGCCCGCGACGGCCTTTACGTCGGCCGCGTCGCTGATGAAGACGATCTCGAATCCATAAAGCTCACGTTGTCGTTTTGAGCGTTCAACAAATTCTTCCTGCCCGAGATTCTTGCGCAGCTCGGCCATTACGGGGAAGCATTGTTCGAGGTCGGCGTCGCTGGCCGCTATTCTGATCTTACTCATACGCCAGCCGCGAGTGACCGTAGGTAGCGTTCCTCAATGATCTTGATATGGTGTGCTTCGTGGCCGAGTGAAAGGAAGCCGATCGCGAGAACGGGCATTTCGTATATCCAGATCGTGCCGACGGTTTGCAGCATCGCTTCATTAAAGGTCGAGAAGAGCGATCTGGTCGAGACCCTGGCAGCCCCAGATCTCCCAACAGTTCTGGAATGGTCAGGTCGTTCGCATTCATCCCGTTCGCGAGTGTCGATTCCTCAATGCCAGGCAGCGGCGAGCCTTCGTGGCGTGCGAGCAGGAGCGCGCGATAACAGAAGATCCGCTCCCAATCGATCACGTGCTGAATGATCTCTTTCGCAGTCCACTTGTCTGCGGCATATCGATAACCATCCAGACGCGTCAATCGTTCAACGTCCAACGCATCTATCCGCGCAATGCTTTGATCAAAGGCTTCGGAAAGTTCGATATCTTCTATCAGGTTAATGTACCGGTCAAAATATTCCGGCATCGGGTTAATATCGGATCGTTTCATATACTTTTAGTTTCCTTCCGGCTGAGCGTCATGTACCAGTTCCATTCCCACGTTTCGCCGGCGTCCGGTGAGAATGCCTGGCTCCAGACGGGCTGCTCCGGGTCTGTCTTATCCCACTGGTAGAGCGTGATTATCTCTTTTCCATTGAAGCAATCATTTGCGAAGAATTTGCCCACACTTCCTTCGAATGATCCGACCACCGGAAAGTCGTCAAATTTGGCAGCGTTGCTGTCAGCCCAATGAATGCTCCATAGACGGGTGTTTGGATCGAAAAGACGTACGGCCATGCCCTCAAACGGCTTTCCATCCCGTTCCGCCCGATATGTTTCGAAGTTTCCCGATCCGAGCAATACCTTGTGCATTTCGAGCGTCGAGTCGAACTCGTTCCATTCGCTGCAATTGCTCAATCTCTCTATCAGCATTCTATTCCTTACGGTCCATGAACCAACAAGGAAGTCGAAATCGATTTCGGAGGAAGTGGTTGACGGAGCTATCTTAAGATCGTTGGTTTGTTTTGTCGCGGCATGGCTCATAGATTTTGCAATTCTCCTTTTTGCTGAATCGAATATTGAAACAATATCCGCAAAGTGGTATGTTCACCAGTGCCAATTATGTACAGACTACATAGACCACTTGAAAAATGGAGATACCTTCGGAGCCATTTGTGACCCTCGACCCGTCGCTGCCGATCTACCGGCAGATATATGAGTCGATAAGACAAAATATTCTTGAGGGAAGGGCCGCACCGGGCACACGCCTTCCGGCGTCGCGCCGATTGGCAGAGAGCTTGGGGATTTCGCGCATGACGGTGATCAACGCGTACGACCAACTGCTTGCCGAGGGTTATCTGGAAGGGAAGCAGGGCTCCGGGACGTTCGTGGCGTCCAAGCTGCCTGAAGAGTTCCTTCGCGTTCCCAAAGCGGGTGATGCTCGCTCTAAAACCAAGCCTGAGCATCGCAAATTATCGCTATCGAATTTCGGTGAGACGATTTGCCGGAATGTCGAACAGATCGCCTCCAACCACTCGCCGACGGTGGCAGTGCCGTTTCAGCACAGCCTCATCGCGGTTGAGGAGTTTCCATTCGACCTGTGGGCAAAGATCAGTCAGCGGCACTTGAAGTATTCTTACCGTCACATTGGCGGATATGGCGATCCGAGAGGCTATGAACCTCTTAGAGAAGCTATCGCTCACCACCTTCGATCGACTCGCGGTGTTCAGTGTGAAGACGAGCAAGTGCTGATCACCGCCGGAACGCAGCAGGCAGTATTTCTGATAGCTAAGATACTTGCCAATGCGGACACCAAGGTTTGGCTCGAAGACCCCTGTCATCGCGGGGCGAGCGATGTGATGATGGCATTTGGCCTCGATACATCCTCCATTCCCGTCGATGACGAAGGGTTTGATATCGAAGGAGCAAAGCGAAGCGGCGAGAAGGCAAGACTGATCTACGTGACGCCGTCGCGGCAGTTTCCGCTTGGGATGACCATGAGCTTGCAGCGTCGATTGAGCTTGCTCGAATGGGCGCAGGAAAATGAGGCGTGGGTTATCGAGGACGATTATGATAGCGAGTTTCGCTATTTCGGAAGGCCGCTGCCGGCCTTGCAGGGGCTTGACCGCGGCGAGAGGGTTTTGTACGTCGGCACTTTCAGCAAAACTGTATTTCCGGGATTGCGGCTCGGGTGTTTGGTAGTTCCGCCCGATCTGGTCGACGTTTTTGCCGCAGCACGTGCCCTTAACGACCTGCATGCTCCGATCACCGACCAAATGGTCCTTGCGGATTTCATCGCGGAAGGCCATTTCGAACGACACGTTCGACGCATGCGGACGCTTTATCGCGACCGGCAGGCCGTGCTGATCGAGCAAATTGGCAAACGTCTCGGCGGCCTGATCGAAGCCGTGAGATCTGACGCAGGTATGCACGTGATCGGCTGGCTGCCCGACGGAGCGGACGACTTCGCGATCTCGCAAAAAGCCCTTGCCCATGGGCTTAGAGCGGGGCCCGTGTCGCAATACTTTGCCCAAAAGCCCGAGCGGGGCGGCCTAATGCTTGGCTACACCGGCTTCAATGAACGCCAGATAAGAGATGGTGTCAAGAAACTCGCGACGATCCTAGGAGGATAGTTTGTTGCCCGCTCACGCAGAACTGTGTCTTGTTGAAGGCGCTAAAATTCATCGGGTTTTGGTACTCTCTATTGATATGAGATCAGTTGTTTGTATCTTTTTTCTCGGTTTGGCCGTGTTCTCCTTGTCATGTTCGACGGAGAATCCGGCGAATAAGGCTGCCGCATCGCCTTCTCAGCCGTCCAAGCCACCCGGCACGCGCGAACCCGTTTTGGTGGAGCTTTTTACGTCTGAAGGCTGTGGTAATTGTCCGGCGGCGGATCGTCAGCTAGCGTTTCTTGAAACCCAGCAGCCTGTTGCCGGTGCGGACATAATTACGCTTGGTTATCACGTCGACTATTTCAACGACCGCGGATGGAAGGACCCGTATTCTTCGGCTGAATACACACGCCGCCAAAATTCATACACTGCGCGGCTCGGGGCTCAGTCGCTGTACACTCCGCAGATGATCGTGGATGGAAAGGTCCAGTTCATCGGCAGCGATTCCAGAAAGGCAAACGAAGCGATCACGAGTGCGGCGGCACCTGATAAGCCGGATGTTGCGGTAAAGGTCAACGGCAAGGTGGCCGAGATTTCGATCACGGGCTTGGGTACGCATGCCGTTGGAACGGCAGTGCTTGCCGTTGCCGAGGACGGCCTTGTCAGTGATGTGAAGGCCGGAAACAACAAGGGCAAAAAGCTTCCGCACATTTCTGTTGTCAGAAAGCTGACGCCTTTTGGCAAAGTACCCGAAAAGGCGACCGAGTTTACCGGAACGGTCGAACTTCCGTCCGATCCGTCGTGGAAAGCTGAAAATGTGAAATATGTGGTCTTTGTACAGGAAGATCAGAGCGGTCGGATGATCGCGGCGGGGCGTGTGAATATTCAGAAGTGACCTACCACCGGACGTCGTAGTTAGAAAAGTTATCACGCCACTCGTCGGTCTCATTAGCGACCAAAAAAGGGATCTGCCCGTCAAAAGAGAGCTCCAGGTCAGCGGCCCGACGGACTCGATAGTTGCCGCCTCTTGGCGAGGCAACCGCAAGGGAAATGTACTCCTCCGTCTTTCGACACACAACAGCGAATCTCCAATCTTTTTTGGACCGGAAAAGCAGGCGGCCGCCGACAGGGACGTTGCCGAGAGTAATTAAAGTTTCGGTAGGTTCCACGCTTTTTGGTACTTTTTGTGATCGGCCTCGGTCAATTGAACGAGGTAAGGATTCTTTGCCGGATCGGCCCAGCCGAGAATGCGGACCAGGTTATCACGCTGCATTGCCGTACAGCCGGACGTCCCGGTCGAGGCGTCTTTCCAGACGTGAAGAAAAATGCACGAGCCGTCGCCGCGACGTACGGGATACGAGTTGTGGGCCACGAATAGTCCGAGATCGTACTCCGGCCCAACTTCGAGCATCTTCTCAGAACTCTTCCAGTCGAAATTTCCCACCTTAAGCCGATCGACCAGCTTGTTGTAGTGGTTTGAAGCTACGTCATCGACGCATTCGCTGTAATTTTCAAGCTTGGTGTACGAAAGTTTTACCTCGCCCGGTTTTTCGGGGCGGCCAAATGCAAAGGTCAGAGGGAACATTCCGGCCGGTGATCGGCCGTCACCCTCTTTCTTGAACTCGGTGATGCCTTCCGGAGCGGTATCCAGGCTCCAGCCAAGTCCGCTGCGGCCAACGACGATAGGGAACTCGTCCCCTACTTTTTTCCACTTTGCCTTAAGCGTCTTGCGTTCGTAGATCCTGGCCTCGCCCTGGATCGCGGTCGGGCTCGCCGTTGTGACCACAACGGCCTGAAGCGATTCGGCGAAAGGTATCTTAACGGGCGGCGGCTGCGGTTTTTTGACCTGAGCCGCCAGCGATATCGTGAAAAGCACTATAACGATCAGCGAGGTTGTCAGTTTCATTTTGATGACGACAAAGAGCGGGTCACAACCAGACAGCGTTCGCGATAGAAAACCCGCCGTAATTTCTTCTTATTCATCTTCTTCTGTGGCTAAAGGTCTTGACCATGGAGGAAGATGAATAAGAAGAATAAAGACGAAGATCAAGAAGGAAGAAAATACCCTTTACTCGAGCCGGTTCCGCAATGAAAAATGGAGAAAGTCTAATCCTCAAAAACCGAATCGGCGGATGCAGCCTTGGCACGATTAAGGGCGTAAACTCGCAGGCCGACCGAGATCATTACGACGGAAACTGCCATCCAGATGAAGACCCAAACGAATGAAGGAATACCGGTAGCGGCTGCCATATTGGCGGCGTCGCTGTGCTGCGATGTCATCGTCGAGATCAGGAAGACAGTGAGCAGATCGTAAACGGCATTGAGCAGGCACTGAACGACGAGGAACGCAACCGCGAAATTCGCCCACTTGATCGTGGCAAAGCGGCCGACCGCAAATAGGCCGGCGGCGAGCAACGCGCCCGAGAAGATCGTGAAGACGAGGCCCCCGAGCGTGGAAGTGGCGAAAAGGTTGAAAATCGGGGCGATGACGCCGAAAACGGCGGTCATCACTGCCACGAGCCCGGCGGAAATGTACAATGCGATCCGCGAAGAAAAGCCATAACGAATCCACGCCAAGAGGCCGACACCGAATGCCGTCGTGCCGAGATATCCAGCACTGGAGATCAGGAGACCGGAAATAAGGCCGCTGCCGAGCGAATAAACCTCGCCGCTGCCATCCGGCGATACGGAAAGGCTCTGAACTGAATTGCCGGTCAGAAGCGTTGCGAGGGCGTGACCGCTTTCATGGATGAACGTCGCGAAAATCCGCAGCGGATAGGTAAGATAACCGATCAGCGGAATGTAAGCCGAAAGGAACCAAAGGCCAATACTGACAACTGTTGCAACCAGCAAGAGGTAGATCTGCGGACGGGCGTCTTCGGCTACTTTGAATTTCATATTATTGCTCCTGAAACCTCACTAAATGACTTACGTTCATTCTACCCGAAAGTTCGTCCGCGGAGAAGAAAAATCCTACGCTGTGAGGTGAAATGGCCGTCAGCGACCGAAGTCTACCTTCCCGCCGCTCTTACTCTCGAGCCCGATCTCGGTGATCTCGATGTCTTTCTGGACAGCCTTGCACATATCGTAGATCGTCAGGGCGGCGACTGACACGGCCGTGAGGGCTTCCATTTCGACTCCGGTTTGGGAGGCGGTCTTCGCAGTGGCGGTAAGGTGGACGCCGTATTCGGTCAGTTCGGCGGTGACGTCTACCTTCGAAAGATTGATCTGATGGCAAAGCGGTATAAGCTCGGGTGTCTTTTTTGCCGCCATTATCCCGGCGATGCGTGCGATCTCAAGCGGGTCGCCTTTTGGATTGGCCTGACTGGTGATGGCGGTGATCGTCTCAGGCGAAAGGAGGACCTTGCCGGATGCGACAGCGGTCCGATCGGTCACGGGCTTGCTACCGACATCGACCATAATGACGCGGCCGGATTCGTCGTAATGTGAAAGTTCTAACATCTGTGAAAGAGATTTTCCCGCAAAGACGCAAAGAACGCAATGAACCACAGAATAGGTCCGCGCATTAGCAACGGTTTAAACATCCAACGGAGACCAAGGGCACCAACCTATCACGTAGTATCGCCGATCGGAGAATTACTTTTCCGGACCTACCCCGTGGAAACCATCAGTACTAAAATGGGTCCGAAGACTCCTCCAGCAAGGCGTGCTTCTTCAGCACCCCAAGAACGGCTGGCAGGTTTTGAATCCCCGCTTTAACAAACATCGACGTCCCGTCGCGAAATATGATGCGGACACCTCCATCATAAGGAGCCTCGGCACAAAGTACTTCTGAATAACTTCGCACCGTACTTCTCATCCAAGAATCGGTATGTTCGATCCTATCTTCCTTAAAGATCGTCCTACAGCGAAATAACCCCAGCGAGAGACAAACGAACCCGATGAACGCTAGTAGGAACCCCGCAATGAACACAGGGCTTCCATGTTGAACCTCCTCGATCTCCAACGACCAAATGAAGATCCCAACTGGAACCAAGAACATTGTGTACAAAAATACCTTCGTCCACAGCGAGGCTTTTACTTCCAGGTATGTGGGTTCCTTCATCTCTCATCCAAACGAAAAAAGGGTGCCATTTGTTCAGGCAAACAAGAATACGATCTTTGCAATTTCACCTTTTTCGATCACTTTACCTTTCGAGACGAAAATCATCGCGTCGGCGTGGGCAAAACCGATAAAGTCCGAAGAGCCAAGCCAACGGATGGGTGTGGCAATTCGCCTGCCTTCGTGATCGGTCGAGAGTTTTGCGGGTAAATAGGTATCGCGATCTTTTGTGCCTTTGGCACGCTCGCCGACGGTGACGTTCCCGATTTTCAGGCATGGATCATTCATTCCCAGCATCAGGCCGATCAACTGGTGTACGAATAGGTGAAATGTCACGGCCGCGGAAACAGGATTGCCGGGCAGGCCGAATACGAACGTTTTTTTCAGCTTGCCGAAAACGTTTGGTTTGCCCGGTTTGAGTGCGACCTTGTCGAAGAATATCTCGGCTCCAAGCTCCTGCAGGGCAAGCTTTGTGAGGTCGTATTTGCCGACCGAGACGCCGCCGGTCGTGATGAGAATATCGGCGTTTTTGACGGCGTCCGAAATTTGAGATTTGAGATCTGAGAGGTCGTCGCCGATTATCGGGTATATCCGAGCCTCGCCACCGGTCGCTTGGCAAAGAGCGGAAAGCATTAGGGAATTCGAGTTGCGGATCTGGTCCTGTTTCGGCTTCTTGTTTATCTCGACGATCTCGGTCCCCGTCGAAAAAATTGCGACACGAGGGCGTTTGGCGACTTTTACCTTTGCATAGCCGAATGCGGCCGGGACGGCGATGTTACCCGGAGTGATCACTTCGCCTGCTGGCAGGACGGTCTTTCCTTTCTTTCCTTCAGAGCCTTTTCGAATAATGTAGCGGCCTTCTTCGGTCGGTTCGAAGATCGTGACAGAACCACCATCTTCTTTTGTGAGCTCGATCTTCTGAACGGCGTCAGCTCCAGCTGGAACAGGTGCTCCGGTCATTATTCGGACGGCTTCGCCTTTCTTAAGGGCTTTGTGCCAGCCGCGGCCGGCTGCGGATTCGCCAGCGATCTTCAGGGTTGCCGGCCGGGCTTTCGTATCGGCGGCTTTTACGGCATAGCCATCCATTTGCGATCGGTCAAACGGCGGCAGATCGCTGTCAGCGATGATGTTCTCCGCAAGGACGCGACCGATCGCGTCGTGGAGATCGATGCGTTCGGATGCGATAGGCCGTGATTCGCGTTCGATGATCTTTAGGGCTTTTGAGACAGCGATCATCGTTTTTTATTTGATCAGATAAAACTCGGTCTGCCGCGGGCGGAACCATTTGTAGCCGGTGTCGGTCATGTGGGCATCATCTTCCGCCATGATCGTCACTTTTTGGTTGTTCCACTCGGGCACTTCGGCAGAAGTGTTCAGCTCGATCGACATATAGGAACCGTTTATGATCTTGTTCGCTCCGCCGCCGATGTTCCCGCGAAAATCGATCGACGGGCCAAGGCCGTGGCCGTGCGTGCCAATCGGGTGTGAGTAAATCTGACAGGTGATGTTCTGCTTTTTGCACTCTGCCACTGACGCCTCGTAAACCTCAGAGCCGGTCATGCCCGGGCGTGCGATGCTGAAAATAATATCTTGCAAACGGTTCGTGTTTTTCAACGCGGCTTTCAATCCCGCCGGTGCGTCAGTTTCGCCGGGTCTAAGTACATAAGCGTGTTTCTGCCAGTCGGTCGAGAGGCCCATGTAGTTCAGCCCAAAATCGACGTGGATCAGATCGCCGGGCTGGATGATATCGGATTCGTTCGCGGTGCTCAGGAATTGGCTGGTCGTGCCGGTCGCGACTGACTTTCGCTGGATTCGGAGATCCGGCTGGAACCACGTATCGACGCCGAGGTCGTTGAGTTGTTGTAGCATCCACCACCGAACGTCGCCAGCGGTTGTTGTGCCTGGCTTAATAACCTCGTTCGAGAATGCCCGTCGTGTAATGACGTCGGTCGCGAGAACGGCGGTGCGAGAGTGTTCGAGTTCTTCGGGAAGGCGGGTGTCGAAGAATTCGGTCAACAGGCCGGCGGCGGAAACGAACTTCCTTTCGTTGTCGGGACCGAGGGCTTCGGCGAGAAATTTGTACCCGTCGTAGGTAAGTCCGCTCTGTTGCCCTCGTGAGCCGCCAATGTTCAGCGCGATCGTTTTCGGTTTTCGGTCGTCGACGAGCTTCTTGATCGTTTCATTGAACCTGTCGCGTGCCGGCAAGAGCATTTGATAGTGGTTCTTCAAACGCTCCTCGGAATAACGCACGACCGCGACGCGTTCGATCCGCTCGCCCATATCGATGAAAACGAACAGGTCCCGTCGGCCTACGATCGGAATAGGCGGAACAATGTGCGGCGTGACCGGGTCGCTGTGAAACTCTTCATTGACCACGATCCACATCTCGATCCCGTGCCGCTTCATCATCGGCAGCAGCAGGGAACCAAGCCGCTTTTTCAACCATTGCTCGCGAACATCCGCCTGCTCACGCTGTGAAAGCAGCTTTGGCATTATCGGGATAGGTTCGTTCGAGCGGTTTTGGGCGAACCCGCTCGAATCCAAAAGGAGCACTGTCAGCGAAATCAGAAGTAGTGTTGTTCGACGGTTCATAGGAACTAAAATCTGTAGCCGCCTGTCGCGGAAATTTAGACTGAATGATAAACTGCTGAGTTGGATTACGACCTGAATTCTATCATATTCACGAATCTAGAAAGGAAGACTTAAACCTGTGATCGATTTTGAACTTTCAGAAGAACATATAGCTTTGCAGAACACGGTCCGCGAGTTTTGTGCGGGCGAGGTTGCTCCGTACATAAAGGAATGGGATGAAAAGTCTCATTTTGAGCGGAAGGTTTTTGACAAGATGGCCGAGCTTGGGCTGTTGGGTGTTTGTATTCCCGAGCAGTACGGCGGTGCGGGCTTTGATTACATCTCGCTGGGCTTGGTGTGTGAAGAGCTTGAGGCTTGTGACACCTTTTTGCGTGTGGCGATGTCGGTACACGTCGGGCTGAACAGCCTGAGCGTGTTCAGCTGGGGCACGGAAGAGCAGAAACAAAAGTACCTCGTCCCGCAGGCGAAGGGCGAAAAACTCGCGACGTTTGGCCTGACTGAGCCTAATGCGGGAAGCGACGTCGTCGGGATGCGTTCATACGCAAAACGCGACGGCGACGACTGGATACTGAACGGCGAGAAAATGTGGATCTCGCTTGGCGATGTTGCCGATCATTTCCTTTTCTTTTGCTGGACCGACCAGGAAAAGCAGAAGATTCGCGATCACAGCGGTATTTCGTGTTTTATTGTGGAGCGGACGATGCCCGGATTTTCGAGCGGTACTCTTCACGGCAAACTAGGTATCAAGGCCGGTAACACTGGCTATTTCTCACTTCAGGACGTGCGAGTGCCGAAAGAAAATATGCTCGGAGCCGAGGGTGAGGGCTTTAAGATCGCGATGTTCTCGCTGGAGAACGGCCGTTATACGGTTGCGTCGGGTGCGACTGGTGTGATCAGGGCTTCGCGTGATGCTTCCGTTGCATACGCGAATACTCGCGAAGTTCAGGGGCAGAAGATCGGCGAATTCCAGCTGGTGAAGCAGAAGATCGCGAATATGGAAGCCGACTATCAGATGGCTCATCTGCTGTGGCTAAAATGCGGTTACCTTAAGAATCAAGGCAAGCCCTCGGCAAAAGCTGCTTCAATGGCAAAATGGCAGGCGACGGTGCGCTCGGAGACGGCTGCGTCGATGGCGATCGAGATCCACGGAGCAAACGGCTACACGAACGATTATCCTGTCGAGAGATATTTGAGGAACTGCAAGGCCGCGGTCATCTACGAGGGAACCCGCGATATCCACACTCTGATGCAGGCCGATTGGGCGTTGGGAATGAAGAAAGAAAAGGCCGCGAGGGTCGTACTTCCGCCCTACCAACCGGCCGAGGCGAAAAGTACGGCAAGCTAACGTCAGTAAGACCGCCACGAGCTCTGATCTTGCGTTGAATTCAACAAAAGGCCGCCTCATGTTCGAGGCGGCCTTTTTTGCCAAGCTTATCTCTCAATCCTGCTGAAACGAAGATAGTTCCGATCTTATTGAAAACCAACCTTTGGGTCGAGGCTGGACATTTTCCACTCGCCATTTTCTTTAATCCAGAGTATCTCGAATCCGGGGGCGGGATAGCTCTTGGTTATAACTCTTGCCACAGCCTTGTCACCCTTGATCCGCTCGTTTGCTACTTCGCAGACTTCATTGGTTAGCGGATCGACGAATTCGCTAATCCGTTTCACATCATTGTCCTTCATCTGCTGTTCGTAATCCCTTAGCGTGGCGGTGTCGAAAAACTTTTTTATCGCTGCGTCGTCTTTTTTGACGACGGCGGCGCAATAAGCTTTGTAAACGGGCGTCAGGGTCGGAGCGTTATTGGTGACCTGATCGGGCGTAGGCGTCGACACCGCAACCGGGCTGTTCGCATTCGTCGCCGGTGCATTCGCGTTTGCGGTGTTCTTCGGGGCGTTGCTGGCCGCGTTGTTAGCTGTCGGTTCGGTGCCGCCGCATCCCGCCAGAAGGGCCGATAGCCCGATCGTCAAAAGCAAAGTAAAATTACGTAAGTTCATAAATGTCTCCTGCATCAAAAGCCAAAGTATAATAAATTAGAAAAAATGGACAAAACCTATCGAACCGAATTCCGCCGCAAATACCTGATCGAAGCTCTGCCTGCACCGTTGACGAGGGCGAGCCGTCACCTGCAGATCTTCGACAATTATATAAACGCGACCAGGATGCGGATACGCTCGGTTCGCGATCCTGAAACGAAGGTCTGGTCGTGGTCGATGCAGCAGCGCATAGGTGCCGAATCCGGCGAATTGGCCTCGCTTAAGATCGGCGAACTTTATTTGAGCGAAGCCGAGCACACGGTTTTTGAGATATTTGAGGGAACTGAGATACGGAAGAACCGTTACTTTCATGAAGTTGACCGGATGCCGTTCGCATTTGATGTTTACCTCGGCGCGCTGTGGGGATTGAACATAGCCAATGTCGATTTTCCGGACGAGGTATCGCTCTTAAAGTACGATCCGCCGCCGTTTGCGGTTTTTGAGGTTACGCATGATCCGTTCTTTTTGGGCGAGAATCTTGTTGAGAAGAAGTTTGAGGATGTTCAGACCGAGGTCGCAAAGATCGGAAGAGAGGTGCCGATCTTGTCGGTGTTAGCGGACGAGTAGCCTCTCGTCGGACCGCAAGCGTCCCGCTTGCGAGCCAGCGCGAATTATCTTGATCGCGGCGTCATGGGCACGTAACGCTCGATCGAATCATAGATCTGAAGATAGATCTTGGTCTCACGCGGGATTAGGTTCGTCCAATTTTCGCCGCCGCGGTTAATATATCCGGCAAGGCGGGCAGGATTCGAGTTGTAACCGGCGGCCATGAGTTCTTCCTGCGTCGCGACGCCACTCGCAAATGCGTTTGCCACCGTTGGGCTCGCCATCAGGTCATTCCATGTTCTCTGCATATAAAGAAGCATCGCCTGAGACGCGTTCACGTGGTTTCGCATGCCTTCTACGAAATCTGGCATTAACGGCACATTCGGATGCCATGAGCGAACCATTCGATAAGTTGATGGGATCATCTGGACCATCCCTCCGGCACCGGCCGAGCTGACCGAATAGCGATAGGTCTGGCCTTCATTCAAAGCGAAAAGCGTGTAAATGTCGTTGTAGATATTTGGGTGCAATTCCGTACGAAAACGCAGGTGATCGACGTGTTCCACCGCCGCCAAACGCTCGGCGATATCGGCGATCTTTGGTTGGATCGCAATTCCTTTTTCGCGAAGCCGTTCGCGTGCCACTTCAATAATGTTGCGAACATACAGTCGTCCCGCGTTCACGACTTCCGGAGTCACCAGGCCCGGATGGGTCGACATATAGTACGCCGTTTCGATGTAACGGCCTTCGCGTATCACCGGATACTGGACCAGAAGCGGCAGATGCTTTACGCCGTCTGAATCGGTCAGGGTCACGGGCGTGTTAACGCCGTTTCCGCGGATCGTCTGGACTGAGAGTTCACGTCCGTTCTCCGACACGAGCTCCTTTGTTCCTTTGGTCGAAAGGAATGCTTCTTTAGGCATCACGACATAATCGATCTCATTGGTCTTCCAGTCGTGAAACGCGACGCGGACAAAGTCGAGCGGAACCGTGCTGTCGACCGACGCGGTTGCGAGCGGCTTTGACTGCATTGTCCTTTTTGCCTCGGATATCTTGCTCTTGATAGACCCAAAACTCATGTTTCGGCCGACTTCCGAATTTCCCGGAATAACAGGCTTGACGACCTGCGGACGTGCCACTTGCGGTCGAGCTCCGACCACGACGGGAGTGGAGTTTGTAACAGGAGAGGGAGTTGCCGCCGGCTTTATGGCTGGCATATTGTCCGTGACCACGACGCGCCCTCGTGTCTTCGCTGCGTCACTCGATGGCGTCTGAGCGCTCAATAAAACAGGCGAAAGCGACAAAATGGCGACAGCAAAGCTAGGGGTAAATTTCATATTCAACTGGTCAGGAGAGTTTTATTTCGAGTGAACTTGGCCACGCGGAGCAGATAAAACATCCCGCGTGAGTAAAGATTCGCTCATTTGCTGAAAGGTTGTCAAGCTTAATCGAAAATATTATGCTTTCCACAACCAATCGTTATGGCAATTTTCAAAATTGTAGAAATGAACTTATAAAGTGATTGATCATTTTTGCTACTCTAATTGATTGTTAGTAAAGAACTTTTGTATGACGAAACTTTTTGGTACTGATGGGATAAGAGGTGAGGCTGGAGTTTTCCCGCTGGATCCAAGGACGGTCTTTCTGATCGGACTTTCGCTCGCGACAAGGATGAGTGAAAAGCTTGGTCGAGCACCTCGTTTTGTCACGGGCCGCGATACGCGCGAGTCCGGCGTATGGATAGAAGAAGAGATCCACGCGGGAGCAGCCTCGGCCGGAGCTGTTTGCGAATCAGCGGGCATTATTACGACACCGGGCGTAGCCTTTCTAACCGCAGAATTCGGATTCGACCTCGGCGTTGTGATCAGTGCGTCGCATAACCCCTTCTACGACAACGGCATAAAGGCATTTCTGCCGAGCGGCCAGAAGATCGATGAGGAAATGGAGCGGGCTGTCGAAGCCGACATTGGAGCCGCACATGACATTGACGGCGAGAAAGCACGCCTGAGCGTTAACGGTTCTGCCGAGGGTGATTTTCGCCGGGCGTATCTTGCACATTTGACAGAGAACGGCGATTTCGGACTGGCAGGGCAGAGAGTTGCGGTCGATTGCGCACATGGTGCAGCGTCCAATTTGGCACCCCATTTATTCTCCAGTCTTGGAGCCGAAGTGATCGCATTCAACGACCGTCCGAACGGCCGAAATATTAACGATGACTGCGGGTCTCTTCATCTCGACAAGCTTCAGGCAAAAGTACTTGAGACAAAAGCGGACCTCGGCGTCGCGTTTGACGGAGACGCTGACCGCGCCTTGTTTGTCGATGAAACGGGAGCAATTGTCGACGGTGACGCAACATTGTGGATCATGGCAAAAGCGATGAAGGCTAAGGGCGAGCTTAGGTCCGGCAAAGTCATCGCGACGGTGATGAGCAATATTGGGCTTGAATTGGCATTGAAGTCGCTTGGGGTAGAGCTTGTTCGCTCTTCCGTGGGCGACAAGTACGTGCTTGAGGAATTGCTGAGGTCTGGTTCCGAGATCGGCGGCGAACAGTCCGGCCACATAATTTTCCCGCAGAATAGCCTTGTCGGTGACGGCATGATGACGGCTTTGCGCGTTTTCAAGGCCGTAGTTGAGAGCGGACGGCCGTTTTCCGAAGCGGTGGATGGTTTTAAGCGTTATCCGCAGATCCTCGTCAATGTTAAGGTCGGCGAAAAAAGGCCTTTTGACGAGGTTGGGGCGATCCGGAAGGCATCGGCGGAAACGGAGAAGATCCTCGCGGGCAGCGGCCGGCTTCTGCTGCGCTATTCAGGTACCGAAAACCTTGCGCGTGTTATGATCGAAGGCAAAGATCAGGAGCAGATCGAAGCCCTCGCAAATGGCTTGGCAGAGACGATCAAGGCGGCTTTGGCATAATGTTCGCGGTTCTGTACAAATGGCGGATCGATCCGCAACTAGAAGATCAATTCATTGAGAATTGGATCGCCGTAACGAAGTATTTCCATGAAGAATGCGGCAGTCTCGGGTCGCGGCTGCACAAGGGAAGTGACGGTGCGTTCTATGGTTACGCTCAGTGGCCGAACAGCGAAACCCGGGAAATGGCACAGTTGAACTCCGATATACAACCGGCGTGGAACTTGATGAGGGAAGCGATCGATGAATCATTCCCGGAGACTGCATTTGAAGTTATTGCCGATCTGCTCGAACCGCACCCTGCCCAATGACAACTACAGTTAAGGTCAAAACAAAGGAAAAAGCGGATTGCTATGAGATAAGGATTGACGGAGGCTTGATCTCGTCGGCGGGCAGTTGGGCAGCTACGTCATTGCCCAATACGCCCGGGCGAATCGCGGTCATCTCTAACAAGAAGGTATTTGGCCTGTATGGAGACGCAGTACAAAAGAGTCTGATCAAAGCAGGCTTTAAGCCATTTGTGCATCTGATCGGCGATGGTGAAAGATTCAAAAATCTCAAGACGCTTGAGAACACGCTGAAGTTCCTTAGCGAATCGAGACTCACACGCACTGACGCGGTCATGGCCTTAGGCGGCGGAGTCGTGGGCGACCTTACTGGATTTGCCGCATCGGTCTACCTTCGCGGGATCGAATTGCTCCAGGTGCCGACCACGCTGCTGTCCATGATCGACTCTTCCGTTGGCGGAAAGACGGGTGTTAACTCAAGCTTCGGCAAGAATTTGATCGGAGCATTTTATCAGCCGCGCGGCGTTTTGATCGATACGGGCGTGCTTGCGACGCTGCCTCCGCGTGAACTGACAGCGGGCTTTTGCGAGGCGGTTAAACAAGGAGCTATCGGCGGTCGGAAACTCTTTGATAAGACCGCCGGTTTTCTCGAACGATTTGACCGAAGCCTGCTTGCTGCGGGAGAAGATAATAGGATCTTTCATGATTCTTTGGCAGCCATGCTCTCGGCCCAAGTCGCATTTAAGGCTCACATCGTGGCCGGGGACGAACGCGAATCTGCTTCTAAGATAGACACTAGGTCACGAAAGATCCTCAATTTTGGGCACACCTTCGGTCACGCACTCGAAAAGGTCACTGACTACCGCTATTTCAAGCACGGTGAGGCCGTTGGACACGGCATTCGCTTTGCCGCAGAGCTTTCAAAAAATCTTGGACTTTTAGCACAAGATGAGGTAACATTGTTGAACGATGTTGTGCGTCGGGCGGGAGACTTGCCGTCGCTGGGCAACATCGATCCGCGACAGGTTTTTGCGACATTTAAGTTCGACAAGAAACTTATCAACAATTCGCTTCATTGGATCCTGCTGGAGAAGATAGGTAAACCTGTGATATTTCCGCATTCCAACATTCCGCAGCCCGCACTCTTGTCAGCATTCAAAGCTGTCGCCCGCGGTTGAATTCTAGACTCGTACGCAGACATTTTGCGAAGGAGTGATCAAGATGAACAATTTACAGAAAGACCGAAGCTCTGAGAAGGGCAGTGCAAGCATCAAGTTCCTGGTAATAGCCTTGGTACTGGTCGCGGTGGGAAACGCCGGGATCAACTACGTGCCGGTCGCATATGAAGGTGCCAACCTAAGACAGGAAATGGACACGGCCGTGGTGAAAGGACTTGCGTCAGGGCCGCGTTTGAAGCCTGTCGATGTCGTTAAAGCATCACTGCAAAAAGCAATGTACGAGAACAATGTTCCTTCTGACGCGTTTGTTGAAGTTAAACAGGGAAGTGGCGCAGTGCAGGCTCACGTTGTCTACACAAAGAATGTTGCGATCCTTCCATTTGGAGTCTACAACTACAAATACGATTTCAATTATGTTGCGATTCCTACAGGATATCTGCTGAAGGACGGTAAAGCCGGCTGATCTAACCAGCGGCGGCGAGAGCTTCGCGGATCTTCAGAGGCTGAATGTTGACAAGGCTTTCCGGAGCGTCGGCCAGCCAGGTCGATAGGCAAACGCCGCACGTAGTACATTTTTCAACGGCAGGACACGGGAGGCTCGAAAGGGCCTCTTGTGCTTTTTGGTGTTCGGTCTTTAGAAATTCAAACGACAAGCCCGAGTCAACGATCGACCAGGGCAGGTATTCCTCGTAAGAACGGTTCCGCGACGTGTGAAACGCTGGATCGACACCGGTCTCGCGAAGAGCTCGGTCGATATCACCATCCATCTGAGCTGCCCGGTCGATGACCTTTGAAATGCTTCGATCGCCGGATGAGAACAAAGCCTGTTCATGGGCTATCCGGGCTGACATAAAGCGGACATCGACATTCGGGATTCGGTTCAGGCCTTTGGAAACGTACTTGATCCGTTTCTTTAGTTCCCGTTCATCGCAGATCGCGTCCCACTGGAGCGGAGTATTCGGTTTCGGAACAAATCCATTCAGAGAAGGAATGATCTTGCCTGCACGGCCGAACTTCTTCCCGGCCTCGAGCATTCGGTTCTTGATACGCTCGACCAGAACGAACATTTCGTCGAGGTCTTCCTGCGTCTCGGTCGGCAGCCCGACCATCATATAGAGCTTTATCGTGAGCATACCGCGATTAAAAACGGCACCGCAGATATCGACTATCTCGTCGTTCGTGAGGTTCTTGTTGATAACGCGGCGAAGCCTGTCCGAACCGGTCTCAGGAGCAACAGCTATCTGCTGGTCGCGCGACTCTACAAGCGCATCGAGCAGCTCATCCGATATCTGATCGAGGCGTAGAGAAGATACCGATATTCGATAATCCATCGCGCGGAGTTCGCTCAGGATAGTTGAAATTTCAGGATGATCGCAGACAGCGGTCGAGACGAGCCCGATCTTATCGGTCTTTGAACGCCATTCTGCCGCCTTCGCGAGGATGTCTTTTGCCGGAACGACGCGTGGCGGGTAGTAATTGTATCCGGCCCAGCAGAAACGGCAGCCTTGCGAGCAGCCACGTGATATTTCGACCAAAAGGCGATCGCCCATTTCTGCACCTGGCGACCAAACCGATGTGGAGGGACAGAAGACATCCTGATTCTTTAGGAATTCGGCAAGCTCGGTCTCGCCGCGTTTCAGCGCCCGGCGAAGAGTGCCTTCCTTAGGGTTTACCGAAGCGACGGCCCGGCCAACCCGGCGCGGAACGCCTTCGGCGTTCGGAATGTAATCGAACACGGTGCCGTCTTCGTTATACACAACGTCATAGAAAGACGGCACGTAGAAGCCGCGTCCTATGCGGGCGAGAGCGATGAGAATTTCATCCTTTCCCTCGTTCTCGAAGACCGCGTCGATCAGTTGGTGAGCGAGTATTTCGCCTTCGCCAACGGCGATCACGTCCGTAAAATCTGCGATCGGTTCAGGATTCAGGAACGACGCGGCACCGCCCATGACAACGAGCGGATGATGGTGATTTCGTTCGCTCGACCAAACGGGTACGCCGGAAAGCTGAAGCATCCGGGCCATGTTCAGGTAATCGGTCTCGAATGAGATCGAAAAAGCGACAATGTCGAAGTCACGTACTGGCGTCTGCGTCTCAAGCGAAAGAAGCGGCGTCCTTGACCGTTCATGTTCCTTAAGATCTATCGGGTCGGGAAGAAATACGCGTTCACATGAAACGTCGGGAATGGCGTTGAAGAGGTCATACATCGTGTGCATACCAAGATTCGCCATGCCAATAGCGTGAGTATTGGGATAGCAAAGTGCGATCCGGAGCGTTGCTCCGCGATCGATCACATAGCCTTCCTCACCGGCAAGCTTCTTCTTTAGGTTTTCTACGATGCGATTACTCATACAAATGCAAACCACCAGAATAGCACAAAACGGCAGGCTGTTCCGTCGGATCAGCCTGCCGCCCTTACCATCAATGGCCGCTAGCCCTTTTTCTTCTTATCTTTTTCGTCCTCAACCTTGGGCACTGTAACAAATGGACGATGTTGAACGACGAACTGTTTATCGTCGTATGTTCCATCACCGTCGACGTCAACCTTGACCTCGAGCTTATACTTCTTTCCCGGCTCGTGCTTGGCGAGCAGATCGTATGAAAGGCTGTACTGGCTTCGAAGCAGCCCGTTAATGCTCTGCAAATACTGTGGAATCTCGCTCTCGAAGGTCATCTCGAAATGCATTCCGCCTGACTCTTTCGCGAACGTGTTCATCGCGTTCTTTGCCTGCAAAAACGTCAGGCGTCCGGGCATACCGGAAATGCCGTCTGTCGCACCCAGATAACTCTCGTATCGCTTGAAGAATAGGTTGCCAGTGCTGATGATGTATAGCGGAATGCCGGCTTCCTGAACTACCTTGCGAGCCTCGCCGTAATTGATGCGGCTGAACGTATCTATGCCCGAGGCGACAAGAATGATCGCCCGGCGTTTCGATTTTACGCTGACCATGCCGGCATAATCGGACTGGCGTGACTCGCTGTTGTCGAGTACGACCGAATCGCCGCGGCCGCCGACAAGGGCAAATTTCATTGCGTCGTAAAGATTGTTCTCACGAAAAGCCGGACTGTTCCTAAGCAAAAGGTTTATCGTCTGCTGGATACGGGCTGGATCGTTCGTGAAATCTGTGATCGGTGTGGGACGCATGTCGAATGCGATCACCGACGCATAATCATTGGGCGGTTTGATGAACCTGGTCAGGAACTGGGCGACCGGTTTGATCGACTCATACACACCCGGTTCGAATATGCCGCCGCCGGCACGTCCGAACATCTCGGTCCATTTGCTGTACTCGAGGACAAGCGTTACGGTTATCGGTGACTCGGGCGTCGTAAAGTTCGAAACATCCTGCTTTACACCGTTCTCGAAAACTGCGAAGTTCTCTTTCTTAAGGCCGGTGATTATCTGACCTGTCTTTTTGTTAAAAACAACAGCATCAACATTTACGATGTTGGTGTCGACCGCGATGATGCCTTCGTCAACGACCGCGTTCTTCTCTTCCTCGTATCGCTTCTTCTCTTCTTCAGCGGCCTTGAGTTCTTCGGCAGTCTTTGGCTTCGGCCGCTCGTTTTTCTTGTCATTGCCCCTCGGCTCAACCCGCTGCGGCCGAGATTGGCCGAAAGCTGTCGGCACAACCGTGCCCAACAACAGCGAAAAAATAAAGAATACCGAAGCGGTGCGCACGGACAGGTTTTGCATATGACTCCAAAAGGCCGAAGGTATTAGAAGGTTCGATTCCAATTGTGGACTTTTGGTTGGTAATAATCAA
This sequence comes from Acidobacteriota bacterium, assembly GCA_031398645.1. Classification (GTDB taxonomy): domain Bacteria; phylum Acidobacteriota; class Blastocatellia; order Pyrinomonadales; family Pyrinomonadaceae; genus OLB17. The sequence goes on along the minus strand of JANNNS010000297.1, from coordinate 13,499 downwards.
GGAATTTACTTTTGTCGCTATGACGGATCGATCTCGACACGCACGTCAAACGCCCCAGAATTATCGTCAAGATTGCCCTCGTTTACACCAAGAAAGAGAGCACCGTCCCTCGCCGCGGTGAAAGTCCGCTCGGAGCCAACGTAGATAAATTCATTGTTGTCGTCTCCTATGACCGCGATCAGGGCTCCGGTAGGCACGCTTTTCAGGAGCTTTGCCGGATCTTCAACGTCGTACAAGCCGGACGGGCCAGTGGACTTTCCGTTTCCGATCGAGATACTGCCATCGCCGCTGATCCTAATTTTCTGGCCTTTTCTTACCACCCAACCCGAATTTGTCCAGCCATTTGATGAATTATCCGCAAGCACCTTTACCGACACTTCGACCGGTTTCCGTCCTGCCGTACTAGACGGTTCCATTATCCTTGGCTGCGGAACTTCCCTTGTAGGTGACGGCTTTGATGCTGACGCAGTTGTGTTGTCGGTTGTGATCACCCTCGGAACATTCTTCGGTGGTGCGGAGGTTTCGATATATTCCGGATTTTTCATCGCCGGCGTCGTCGGAAGCTTGGAGACAGCTGACGAGGCAGGAACATTGGAATCGAACTGAATGGATTCGACCTCGGCGGCATCGAAGGTCAGTTGCCGCTGACGGCTCCCGTCGCCGACAACGATGGTAAACTTGCCGCCGCCGAACGTTACGATCCGGCCCTTGATGATACTGCCGTCCTTAAGACGGAGAGTATCGGCGAAGGAGATAACGGAGAGCGTGACGATGAGGCCAAGCGTCATGAAAAGACGCACCGGTCGAATTACTTTGAGCATGTTCCCTCCACCAAAAAACAAAGCCGAAAAACTACCGGCGTCTTACCGGAACACTGATGCTAAAACGATCTTTTAAAGTTGCACTGTTTTTATACAGGCTGAACGTCTGCATCATAAACGATTTTCGGCCTTGTGTGAACAATTTTACTTTCAGCCACCTGCATCCGCCGCTGCAAGTGCGGCTGGCGAGATCGTTCTTTAAGTGCGGCGGGAAATAACCGCCGCGAACACTTCGAATAAGGGAAGAAAAAAGGGGGATTGAAATGAAGACATCATTACTTACATTCGCAATAATAATTCTTGGGGCGACCGGTGTTTTTTCAAAGCCGGCCGACCTTAACGGCGTTCAGTGGCAGTTGACGTATGCAAATGGACGTCAAGTAACGGCGGGCAATGCGTATATCGAGATCGGCCGAAGCGGTGACCGCTTTACGGGTATCACCGGCTGCAACCGGATGTTCGGAGCGGTGGACATAAAGGGGCAGCGAATAGACTTCGGCGGCATTGGAACTACCAAAATGATGTGCAAGCTGGTCGCCGGAAGTGTTTCGGAGACCGCGTTCCTGAACGCTTTGGAAAAGGCCGACAGATTCGCACAAAACGGCAATATTCTGTATGTTTTCGACCGGGCCGGAAGGACAGTTCTTCGGTTCAAGCGTCCTGTCAAGATGCCGCCGGTCCCGGCACGCGTACAGCTGGAAGACAAGAAATGGGTGCTTGAATCGATCAAGAACCGAAAGACATTCGCTCCTATCAAAGGTGTTTTCGTTAACTTTGATTCGCGAAAGAACGGTGTGGGCGGCAACTCGGGCTGCAACGTATTCGGCGGTGAATATTCCGCGACCGGATCAAAGATCGACATCAAGGACGTTGTTTCTACAATGCGTGCATGCGCGGAGAACGGCAAGATGACAGTCGAGAGAGAACTCTTCGACGGACTTCGGACGGCGAACCGCTTTGAGATAAAGGACGGACGTCTATTCCTGTATCAAGGCAAGACCTTACTATTGACCCTGCGCGGCGAAGCAAAAAGCTGACCTAACCCGTCGATTTGAACAAGCCGGGCAAGCCGTGACGGCCGCCCGGTTTTTTTGATCTTTAAGGCGTTAGGTTAAACTGAAGCCATGAAGAAAAGCGGCCTCATCACGCTCACGAGCCGCGGGCTTTATTGCAAGCAGGGTGATTTTTACGTCGATCCATGGAAGCCGGTAAAGCGTGCCGTCCTCACGCACGCGCACGCTGACCACACATATCGCGGCAATGAACACTACCTGGTTCCCGCCGAGGGCGAACGCCTGTCACGCATCCGTTTGGGCGACGAAGCTGACATCTCGACTGAGAAGTACGGCAAAACCGTCGGGATGAACGGCGTTCAGGTTTCCTTTCATCCGGCAGGCCATGTGCTCGGATCGGCTCAGGTTCGCATAGAGCACAAGGGTGAGATCTGGGTCGTCTCGGGCGATTACAAACTGATGCCGGACGCGACTTGTGCTCCGTTCGAGCCGGTCAAGTGCCAGCATTTTATTACCGAAGCAACCTTCGGTCTGCCTATCTACCGCTGGCAGCCAACCGAGTTCATTTTCGAAGACATAAACTCCTGGTGGCGTCGAAATCAGGAGAAGGGCAAAGCGTCTGTGATCTTTGCTTACTCGCTGGGTAAATCCCAGCGGGTAATGAACGGCATTGATCGTTCGATCGGAAAGATATTCACCCACGGAGCGGTCGAGCGACTTACCCAGGCTTATCGGGAATCCGGCGTTGATATGCCCGAGACTATCTATGTCGGCGGTGTCGAGAACAAGAAAGAGTTTGTCAGTTCGCTGATCGTGGCACCGCCGTCGGCGCAGCAGGCGGTTGGATGGCGGCGTCGTTTCGGGCCGCATTCGACCGGATTTGCCTCAGGCTGGATGATGGTCCGCGGGGCGAGGCGCCAGCGTGCGGTCGACCGGGGTTTTGTGCTGTCCGATCACGCAGACTGGCCGGAGCTATTGTCAGCTATCGCCTCAAGCGAAGCCGAGACAGTGTATGTCACGCACGGGTTTAGCGAGGAAGTCGTGCGATGGCTGAATGAGAACGGCCAGCACGCCGTTCCGTTGAAAACGCAGTTTGTCGGCGATACGGCCGCCGAGGAACTTGCACCGGGTGACGAAACATGAAGCTATTTACAGAGCTTTATGTCGAGCTCGACCAGACCAATAAGACCAATGAGAAGATCGAAGCGTTGCGATTTTACTTCGAACACGCTTCCGCCGCCGATGCCGCGTGGGCCTTCTACTTTCTTTCCGGAAGAAAGCCCCGACAGATAGTGCCGTCAAAAAAGCTCCGCGAATGGGCGATCGAGCAGGCTGGGATACCGGAATGGCTTTATCTCGAATCGCGCGACACGGTCGGCGACAGTGCAGAGACGATAGCTCTGCTCCTTCCGAACAACGCGACGGTTGACGAGACGCCGCTGCACGAACTGGTCGAGAAAGAACTGTTGCCGCTTCGAAAGTCCGCCGAGGAAATTCAGAAAGACGCGGTGATCGATGCCTGGTCTCGAATGAACTATTCGCAGCGTCTTGTCTACAACAAACTTATCTCTGGCAGCTTTCGGGTCGGTGTTTCGCAGCAGTTGGTTCTGCGGGCGTTGTCGCAGATATCGGAACTGCCGCCCGATGTTCTCGCTCATCGAGCGATGGGCGAATGGGAACCGACACCCGAATTCTTCTATCAGCTCCTCGATCCAAATGTCGATGAGAACGAAACGCCGATCGCGCGGCCATATCCTTTTCATCTCGCCCACCAGGCAGATGTTCCGATAGATGAATTGGGAAACCTGTCCGATTGGGAAGCCGAGTGGAAATGGGACGGCATCCGTTCGCAAGTGATAAAACGCAGCGGCGAGGTGTTTGTCTGGTCGCGCGGCGAAGACCTCATTACCGAACGCTTCCCGGAACTCGCCGCTGCCGCCGCTCTTATGCCGGACGGCACGGTCCTCGACGGTGAGATCCTGCCTTGGCTGGACGATCGCGTTTTGCCATTTACAGAGCTTCAGAAGCGTATCGGCCGAAAGAATCTTTCGGCAAAGATACTGGCAGAAGTGCCTGTCATTTTGCAGGCCTACGACCTATTGGAATTCGAAGGGCAAGACCTGCGTGCGACCGAATTTCGCAATCGCCGCGAATTGCTTGAGCGTTTTATAGGGCAGGCGGCGGATGACGTGTCGAAGATCATAAAACTCACCGAATCAGTGGTTGCCGCCGATTGGGCCCACCTGGCGAAGGTTCGTGAAAAAAGCCGCAGCCTCGGCGTCGAGGGTTTTATGCTAAAACGGCGAGATTCGCCTTACCGAACCGGACGCCACCGCGGTGATTGGTGGAAGTGGAAGATCGATCCGCTGACTATCGACGCGGTTCTGATCTACGCGCAAAAGGGAACCGGAAAGCGTGCGAACCTTTTCACCGATTACACCTTTGCCGTTTGGAAGGGAAGCGAGCTAGTTCCTTTTGCGAAAGCCTATTCGGGCTTGACGGATGCAGAGATCCGCAAAGTGGACAGATATGTCCGCGACAATACGATCGAAACATTCGGTCCCGTGCGAAGCGTAAAGCCAACGCTTGTCTTCGAGATCGCTTTCGAAGCACTCCAGCGTTCGACACGGCATAAGTCAGGCGTAGCGGTACGATTCCCGCGAATTTTGCGTTGGCGGGAAGACAAAAGAGTCGAACAGGCAGACTCGTTGGAAACGATATTTGCGATGCTGGACGCCTTTCAGAATCCCGAGAATGTCTAAACGCGGTAAAAGCAAATATTCTATCCAGGGTCAGCCCCTATATCCGCATATAAAACTCACGGCTGAGAAGTTTCCGCGGCTGCTATCGACCCGCATTGTCGATGATACAGACAGGGCGGAATATTTTGGGCCTTTCCTCACACGGTCGGCCGCCAGAATATTGATCGATTTTCTCAACACGGCCTTCCGACTGCGAAGCTGCACGATACCGATCGACGGTACTTTTAATGTCCCGTGCACTCAGTATTATGCGAAGCGATGCGTTGCTCCGTGTGTCGAGAGTTTGTGCGGTTACCATGAGTATCTGGAGTTAGTGGACCTTGCCAGATCATTCTTACACAACGACCGTGAGCGATTTGAGGCAAGGGCTTATGGGCTGATAAAGCAATCTTCCGAAAACCTCGATTTTGAGCGTGCCGCATTCGTTCGTGACACGCTGGAGAATGTGCGGAGCTTCTGGTCGGCAAAACGGAGTGATGTCTGGATCGATGACGCGGTCGACACGTACCTGGTAGAACGGGACGCGGGCGTGATCAAAGTCTTTATTGTCACGACGCGCCGAGCGAGGATGCTCGGTTCACGCGTTTTCGTTTTTCCCGCGTCCGATCATATCGACACCGGAGAGGTTCTTGCCGAAGTCATATACCAGTTCTACCGCGTTCACCTCCCGCGAGAGATAAGGGTCGCCTTCGACTTCGAGCGCCGGCACGAAATTGCGCACCTTTTAGCGGATAAATTCGGCAGGCCCGTACGGATCGTTGTCAGGGGTGAAAAGCCGGAGAAGGTGACCGCGATGCTGGCACTGGCGCGGACAAAGTTGGACGTCGAGCTCGAAAAGATCAAACCCGTTATCAGTGTGACCGACCTTAAGCGGGAACTAAAGAGTACGTTCGGCTTAAGAAAAGCTCCGGCGCGGATCGAAGCATTTGATGCAGCCCATATTTCAGGAAGTTTTGCGGCGGCCGGCATGTCGGTCTGGAAAAACGGCGAACTTTCGGCCGGAGAGTATCGCGAAAAACTCTCCGATCTCTCGGGCGAAATAGCTACTTTAAGGGAGTTTGTGTCGGAGCGATTCGCTTCGCGTCCAGTTCCGCTCCCTGAATTGGTGCTCGTCGACGGCGGGACCTCACACCTCAATGCGGTCCTTGAAGTGCTAGCCGACAGGCAATTAGCGATCTCGGTCGTCGGCGCCGTCAAACCGCAAGGAGCACACTCCGAGATATCGCATTTCGTGACTTCGGCGGGCAAAAGGATCGAGTTTGATTACTCGAGTGCTGCAATGCGGCTCCTGAAAGTTCTTCGCGACGAGGCCCACGCACTCGCCAACGCCGCACATCGAAAAAGCCGCGACATGGCGCACTTTTATGAGCTGGCAGCAGTGTTGCCATCACTCAATGAAAAGGAACGCCAGGAACTTCTCACGCGATTTGGGACGATCGCCAATATCGTGAAACTGAACCGGCACGAGATCGCCAATGCCGTTGAAGCCACAAAACTTGCCGCTGTGATCAACGATCTTGAGGATCATCGCAGCGGATGCTCACGTCCCGTTGTTCCGCTAATAGTTCCCATCCGGTTCGATGACCCAAATGGAAAAGCCGGCGATCTGCGGCCGATTCCCGCCTCGCGCATCTCGCGACGAACAAAGTAATAAAATCTTAGGAAGTCGGAACGCTTTAGTGATTTATTTCGGTCGGTATTCCAGAATACTTACACCAACGGCGAATATGCTTAAATTTGTGGGAACGGATATATCTTGGGTTGCCAACCGGGCTGAAACGCTTGGATGGGCCTTTTTGTCTCTGGCCCTTGATCGTTAAATGCGAATCTTGCTTTTTACAATCTATTACCTAAAGCTTCGTGCGGGAGCCTATCTCGGTACGCATCCGACTCACGGCCCGCTCGATCTGAAATGGCGATGGCACACCTGGCACCGTCTGCGTCGTGCCGAACGAAAGTACGCTTCGACAGGAACGCTCACTCATCTCAGAAATGATGTGACGCGCATTTGGAAGATGATAGTTAGCTGATAGCCACGCCGCTCACTCGAAACACCAGGCCCACTCCCGCTTACCAACTTCAGGCATTCGCTCGATCACCCTTCTACGTTTAGAATCGAACTCAGTCAAGCTTTTCTTCGGATAACGAGGTGCTAATGAAGAAGTTCGGTCTGTATGTTCTCTTTGCGTCGCTTCTATTCAATCTCTACATAGACGCTCCCGCCCAGACGAGCCCCGTGAAAACGCGTCCGACGGTCGGGCTGGTCCTTAGCGGCGGCGGAGCACGCGGATTCGCTCATATCGGAGTTCTAAAAGTTCTTGAAGAGAATCGCATACCCGTCGATTATGTCGGCGGAGCAAGCATGGGCGGGCTTATCGGCGCACTCTATGCGATGGGGAAGACGCCGGCTGAGATCGAAACGATCGTAACGGGACTTAACTGGGGGCGACTTTTGCAGGTTTCGAACCCCTTTGAGGACCTGTCATTTCGCCGAAAGGAAGACCGCCGAAATATTCCCGCTCCGGTAACACTAAAGGGAAAAGTGAATGACCTTAAGCTTCCCAACGCCTTGAATTCCGGCCATGAGATCGGCCTGCTGATCGACCGGCTCACACTCCAGTACGCTACCCTAACTGATTTTAATGAGATGCCGATACCGTTTCGGGCTGTCGGTACGGACATGGTAAAGGGCGAATCGGTGACGCTCAAAAGCGGTTCACTGTCGCGTTCTCTGCGGGCGACTATGTCCGTGCCGGGTGTCTTTGCTCCGGTCGAGGTAGACGGAAAGATCCTGTCAGACGGGGGATTGGTCAACAATATTCCGACCGATGTGGTGAAGGCGATGGGTGCGGACATCGTCCTTGTCGTGAATATCGAGACGCAGCTTGGCGGCCGCGAAGCACTCGAGAGCCTACCCGGAATACTGGCCCAGACGATAAATATCGCAACGGTCGATAACTCAAGGCGCAGCCTTCGGCAGGCTGATCTGATCATCTCCCCCGACCTTGGCAACCTTGGTTCATCTGATTTTGGAAAGGTTAATGAACTGATCCAACTTGGTTACAGCGGAGCCTTGGAACGCACGGCGTTGCTCAAGCCGCTCGCCCTCGACGAAGCTGAATGGGCACGGCATCTGGCCGCCAGAAGGGCACGGCAACAGCCTGATCTCACACCGGTCCCGACCCTTGTTGCGGTCGAGGGCATGGACGTCGACTCGGCGAATCTGATCATGGAAAAACTCGGCGACAAATATGCCGGCCGGCCGCTTGATGATGCAAAGCAGGCAGAACTTGCGAAGGATCTTTCCGAGCTTACCGGCACCGGACGGTTCGACGCACTCGATTATCAGCTCAAATCAAAGGAAGGAAAGACCGAACTATTGATCGGTTCGCCCCGGATCGGTGGCGAAACGGCAAAGCCGACACGCCTTGAACTTGGCCTGGACGTCAACAGCGTCGAGGCGGACAACGTGAACTTTAATTTCCTTGCCCGGCTCACGCTTTTTGATATCGGCAAACACGGAGCTGAATGGCGGAACGACCTTAGATTGGGATCCAATGGCTATTTCGGGACCGAGTATTTTCGCCCTATCGGCCAGTCAAAATTGTTCGTCGCTCCGCGGGCGTCATATGAACGGCGGCGTTTGAATCTGTTCAATGACGACGGCGACCGAATAGTTGAGTACGTCGGGCAGGCGGCTCTTATCGGGGCGGACATCGGCTACAGTTTCAGTTCCAAAAGTGAGCTTCGGGCAGGCTATACGCTTGGATATCAGAGCGTCTCACGTCGCATTGGCGACCCGCTGCTTCCGGACGTGCAGGGTTTCACCAGTACCGCCGGGATCAGATGGAATTATGACAGCCTGGACAAGAGTCAGGTTCCAACACGCGGGATGATCGCACGATCGAGTCTTAATTATTACCTTCATGCCCCGGGCGCAGACGGTGGTTTCGCTCAAGCGGAGTCACGCCTGACCGCCTTCAGGCCGTGGAATGAGCGAAATGTGCTGATCGGTTTCGGCGGCGGCGGAACGAGCTTCAGCAGCACCTCCGCGCCGCTTCAGCAGTTCACTCTTGGGGGCCCGTTCCGGCTCGGCGGCTATGGTTTTGAGCAGTTCCGCGGAAGCAACTATCTGCACGCCGGCGGCGGCATTCTGCACAATCCCGAGATCATTCCTACTTTCCTCGGCGGAAAAACGTACGTAGGCGCGTGGTACGAAGCCGGCAGTATGTTCGAGCGTTTGGGAGACGCTAATTACCGGCAAAGTATCTCCGGCGGAGCGATATTTGAAACGCCGGTCGGCCCCGTTTTCATCGGCGGAAGCGTAAACGAGAACGGCCGCGGACGATTCTATTTCTCCTTCGGCCGTGTCTTTAAGTAGAGCTGCGGTTTAACATCTTACTGCCGGAGAAAAGGCAGACGGCACTTAAAAGGCATGCTACCGGGCAAACCAGCAACGCGTACCGCATCATCGCCGGGTCAGCGGTCGCACCGAATCTATCATTCAGATAGCCGATCAGATTTGAACCGATGAGATACGCGGCGATGTTGACCGAGAAAAAGTAGATCGCAATACCAAGGCCTCGAAGGTTGATCCCGGCGATCTCGGTCACGTCGGCTGCTGCAGCACCGAGCCAACCGAGAGCGGCTGCGAGCAGCACGAAGTTTGCCAATAGTATCAAATACGCATTGTCGGTAAATATCAACAGCAGCCAGAACGGGACCGAGATCAGCGAAAGCAGCGAGCCATAAAGCATTCGTCCGCCCCTTGATCGCTTTCGAAATTTATCCGCGATCACACCCCCGAACAACGTCGCCGGGATTCCCGCGACGAGCGTCAGAACTCCGCCGTAGAAGCCGATCGTCGGCAGGTCAAACTTGTGAAGCCGTGAATAGAATGTTGCTCCCCAGATAGACAGGTTATTCGTCGCAAGGCCCAGAAGTGCGTAGCCAATGCAGAGCAGAATAAACGAGCGGTTTGTGAGCAATCGCTTCCAGTCGGTCGATGAGTAATTTATATCCGTCGGAGCCGCCACCGTCCGCTCGGGCTCTTTCAAAATATAGACCAGGAAACCGAGAACTATTCCCGGGAACCCAACGATCATGAATGCCGTCCGCCACCCGAACTGGCTCAGGCTACCGCCAAGCAAAGCCGCCAGCCCGGCACCGATCGCGATGCCCATTGAGTATATACTGGTTACCGTTGCCCGCTTGACGGGCGGAAAGTAGTCGGACAGCAGCGATATCGCGGCCGGGCCAAGCGTTGCCTCGCCAACGCCGACCATAACGCGGCAGAAAAAGATCGTCCAGAAATCGCCCGCAAATGCCGTCAGGCCCGAGAATAGACTCCAGATGACGACGCCGATCGCAATGATCTTTGTGCGCGAACCCTTATCCGCCATCCGTCCGAACGGTATGCCGAGGACCGTGTAGAAGATCACAAAGGACGTAGTGCCGAGCAACGCAAGCTGCGTGTCGGAAAAGTCCATTTCCTTTTTGATCAGCGGAAACAGGATGTAAATGATTGTCCGGTCGAGAAAGTTCAGGACGTAAACGAGCATCAGTAACGCGAGGGCGTACCAGGCATAGGCGGGAGTTTTCGTGATCTGAGTCGTCTGCATTGGGCAAATTGTGAACGGCTACGGCAGGACCATCAGCACTGCTTCGCCCGTGACCAAAGTGTCACCGTCCTGATTAGTGCAAATGGTTTCCATCGTAACGATGCCTTTGTCCTCGCGCATCTCTTTAACGGTTGATGTGGTCGTGACCGTGTCCCCGATGTAAACGGGTGCCGTGAACTTCATCGTCTGCGACAGATAGATGATCTTTCGCTCGGTCAGTTCGTAACCGAGAACCGCCGAAATAAAAGCTCCGCTGAGCATGCCGTGAGCGATGCGGCGGCCGAATCGCGTGGTCTTGGCAAACTCGTCATCTAAATGTATCGGGTTGTAGTCGCCCGAGACCTCGGCAAACGCACGTACGAGTTCGTCGGTCACAAGGCGTGATTTTGAGAATGAATCGCCTACATTAAACTTCATATTTTATTTAGCTAGAAACTCAAGAACCTTTTTGTTGAAATCGGCGGCTTTCTCGAACTGAGGAACGTGCCCGCATTGGTCAAAGACGACCAGCTCCGATCCCGCAATGCCCTTGTTAAAGGTGTAGGCGTCAGCGACGGGAAGTAAACCATCCTGCTTGCCCCAGATTATTAAGGTCGGTTTCTTGATCTCACCGAGCCGGTCGTTGAGGAAGTCTTCCTTTCTCTTTATCGAGTCGATAATGCTATTGATCGTACCGCCGTCGTTCGCGGTCACTCGTGCGGTCATGAATTGATCGACGAGAGCTTCGTTGTTCTGGAACAGGGGATTTGCAAAGATTAACTTCATGTTCGCCCGGATCTCGTCGCGGGTCGAATTGTTCAACTGATAGATCTGGGCTTCGTTGAAGTTTGCCGGGACGATACCCGCCGCGTCCGCCAATACGATTTTTTCAACACGGTTCGGATATTTGATCGCCATCCAGCCCGCGACCCAACCGCCCATCGAATTGCCTACCAGCGAAGCCTTTTCGATCTTCAACTCCGCCATGAACTTATCGAGAAAATCCGCATAAGTTCCGATACGATATTTGAGCATCGGCTTCTCGGATTTCCCGAAGCCGATCTGGTCGAGTGCTATCACATGATAATTCTGCGCAATTGCACCCGTATTTGTTGCCCAATTCAATATGCTGCCGCCCAGCCCGTGGAGCAGAATGACCTTTGGCTTGGCGGGATCGCCTGCCTCGACGTAGTTTATCTTGGCACCGAAAACAGTTACGGTCTTCTCTTGCTGGCCTTGCGAAAAGGCGTTCGCCGACAGCAGCAAAAACACAATAATGAACGTGAATCTAGTTCTCATATAGCTTATCCAACTCACTCTTAAAATTTCGGGCGACGACGTCTCGCTTTAGCTTCATCGTCGGCGTTACCTCATCGAATTCGGCGGAGAAATCTCGTTCAACAATTCTCCAACGCTTGATCTGTTCGGTGCTTGAGACTCGGCTGTTGGCTTTCTCGACCGCCGAAGCTACCGCCGCATCTAGATCGCCGTTGAGCGAGCTATCGGCTTCTGCTGAGTTTATCGTTATCAACGCAACACAGTAGCTTCGGCCGTCGCCATGGACAAAGCAATGGCTGATCAGATGCGACTCCTTTACCAGATTTTCGATCAATGCGGGAGCAATATTCTTGCCTGATGAGAGGACGATGATCTCTTTTTTGCGGCCAGTTATCTTCAGAAACCCACCGTCATCAAGCTCGCCGAGGTCGCCGGTTTTCAGCCAGCCGTCTGTCGTGAACATTTCCGCGGTCTTCTCCGGCTCCTTGTAATAGCCCGAAAACATCATCAGGCTTTTCACTTCGATCTCGCCGTCGCTGGCGATCCTGATCTCGGACATCGGCATCGCCTTCCCGACAGTTCCGAACTTGTGTTCAGCGACAGTATTGAAGGCAACGCAGATATTCTCTGTCAGCCCGTACGCCTGCAAAATTGGCAGCCCGGCGTCCGCAAAGAACTGTGCGATCTCTGCCGGCAGCGGAGCACCGCCCGAGGTTAACAGCCTGATCCGCCCGCCAAAAGCGTCTTTAACGATCTGCGGATCGATCTTTCCCGTACCGTGCTTTGCCACGATCGCAGCGTGGATCTTTTCGAAAAAACGCGGCAGGCTGGCAAATACCGTCGGCTTTACCTCGAGCATGTATTCGTAAATACGCGAAAGATCATCAACAAAATATGCTGGCGTGCCGTTATAAAGCCGGTTGTAGATACCGGAGATCCGCTCTGCCACGTGGCAGCCGGGAAGGTACGAGAACGCAATGTCGGTGTCAAAGATCGGTACAGACCGCCGCAGTGATTCGATGCTGTTTAGAATATATTGGTGCGAAAGCATCGCTCCCTTCGGCTGGCCCGTCGTCCCCGAGGTGTAGACCATGATCGCGATCTCCTCAGGCTTCGCGGCCGAGCCGATCGCTTCAAAGTGTTCCAGGAACTCGCCGCGGCTCTTCCGTCCCAATTCGAGCAGGTCATTAAACGCGGAAACGCGGCCTGCGGGAAGGGCTCGTTCGCCTGCCCCGATAACGAATATTTCCCTGACCTTTGGCAGGTCCGCAGAAAGGAGCTTGTCTAGCTGAACCAACGAGTCAACAACGACGAACTCGGCGTCGGAATGGTTGATGATGTACTCGCACTGTTCCGGCGAACTGGTCGGGTAAAGCCCAACGCCGACTCCGCCCGCAGCGATCGTCGCAATATCGATGATCGTCCATTCCGGAACATTGCCAGCGAGAATCGCCACGCTCGAGCCTTTCGTGAGCCCTTTAGCAAGAAACGCACACGCAACGTCGATGACCTTATCTTCGAATTCAGTCAAGGTTTGTGAAGCCCACTCGTTGCCGTCCCGCGTATAGAAGACAGGCGAGTCTCCATAGTTACTCGCCTGTTTCTTAAATAAAGAATAGATGTTCGGATAATTCACGCTTTTACTCTTGACCGCCAACTTCTCTTATCGATCGCGCGAACATTGGCAGAACTTTTAATCATCTCAAGGTAGTGTGGTAGAACTTTTAGGTCGTCGTCATCGAGGCGACCTTCGTAGCGATTGATTGTGATCAAGTTCCCATAGCTTTGTTTCCAGACTGCGGCGCTATCGTCGACGACAATAATGGATTCCGGACGATACCCTCTCCGACGAAGTTTCTCCAACTTCTTGATCTGGATCCGTTCGTATAGATCCCCATCGAAGACCCAAGTGCACCTATCTCTGGACCACAGGAACGACAAGCGGTGCTCTGGGACGATTATTTCCCGGGCGATCGCCTCTGCGTAAGCCTCGGTTGAAGTTGTCCAGACCCCACCTCGAAATTC
>JANNNS010000293.1:0-13932 GCA_031398645.1 Acidobacteriota bacterium | reverse complement strand
AGGATTCGTGCTTACAACCTCGATCTTGTGATAACCCTTTTTCATGTGCGTTGAGAGATAGGACAGCAGAAACTGCCTGTTCAGGAGGATCCTCAGATCCTTGAAGAAGGGTAAAAAGCTGATCGGGGCAATTGAACCTTGAAAGAAGGCACGTCCACCGGTTTCGTCCGACAATCTCTGCAAAGAACCCTGCCCGTTCATCACAAGCGACGATGTTCCGCCTTCGGTCAGGCTTGCCGGAGAATAGAACGAGAAGACAGCGACCGAACGACGCTGGGCTCTTAGGATCGCTCGGTCAAGATCGAGACTCTGGCCCGGAGTCGAACTCGCGACCCCGTTTGACACGTCCAACCCATCCGAGACGAGCAAGACCGAACGTCTGCCCGCCGGCAATGCGTCAAAGCGATCAAGAGCGTCTATTAGGCTGTCATAAGGATTGCGGGGAGCTGCGTTCGTAGTTGACGAGACGATACGGAGAGCCTTAGAGGCAAGCTCCAGGTCGTCCGTGAATTTCTGTCGTACTTGAAGCGTTCCGCCGCGAAGATAGGCGACCATGACCCGCGATCCACGCGGCAAACTCTTGATAAAGTCGGCTAGGTCCTTGATCTGAAGGTTAAAGTTCGATGACAGATCTTCCTGAATGAGCACCGCGAGCGCAAGCGGAGCATCCGACACACTGCGTATCGAGAGGATAGTCTGTTCCTCTCGATCCTCCCGGACTATAAGTCGATCAGCCTGCACGTATTCCTGCATCTGATTGTCGCGAAGTTCCTGCTTTGTGAAGATAGAGATCGGAATAGAGACCGTCCGCACCTTTTGCTTTGGATCAGGTTGCCCCGCAACCGGCAAAGATGCCGCGAACAGCGCGAGGATTAGGACTGCCAAGAGTCTCGTCAGAGTTTTTCTTGTCATACGATCAGGGGTTTCCACAAAAGGACTCAAATCCGCTACATACTAAGGGTTAGTACAATACGATGCCACAAGATTGAATTAAGTTTGCACTGTTTGTAAAGTAAATGCGAGTGGACGAGTTCATTTCAAAATACGATGTAACCGACCGTGATCTGGCGCGCGGCAGGAATCTGAAAATTGCCGCATGGGCATCACCGCTGCTATTGACAGGCGTTCCCGCGGTCCTATTTACGGCCCTTGCCCTCATTTTTGGGACCACACCGCCGGTTGCCTTCACTTTATTCGTCGTCGGGATCATTCTTACGTCCGTAGGATTTCTCGCGGGGCTGGGCTTGGCCGGCTTTTTTGCCTATCGGCGTTCGACCTGGACCGTCGAAATGCGCGAGAAGATAGCTGCGGATGGCATAAAGGCTGAAGAGATTGACTGGTTTCGCCACGAACTTAAGTCCAGCGAGAAAAAGGCGCTGAAGGACATCGGAAGGGCAGACTTGCTCCTTGCCGATGCTTATCGGGAAACGCTTGCCTCCAGGCTTACCGCGACCAGGATAGTTAAGTCATCAAAGCGGGAACTGGCCCTTACCCAGCGTCGAAGGTCCAAACTGAAGCAGTTCAAGGCGGAACGCGGGAAGGAGTTTCAGGAGCAGATCGAGAAGGATTCAGCGAAGATCGCTTCGATTCAGGATGAGGCGAAGATGATGTTGGCCGAAGCGGAGGCGAGGCTTCAGATGATCGAGGCGGCTGCGGTCCGCGGCAGAAGCCTTGCCGATTCAGAACTTGCCCTGAAGAAACTCTCGTCGCGTTCGCAGAATTTGCCGCTGGCGTTGGAAGAAGTAAAACTGACGGAAGAGATCTCGCGCGAGCTTGAGATGGAACTTGAACGCGAGGAAAACGCTGTGAGCGATTTCGAACGTGAGGGAAACGCTTAGAAAAATTAGATCGGCGAGAGAAAACCGCAGAAGTCGTTCCAAACGCCTGAATTGAACCTGCTTATAACAGGTGGGCGGCGATCTGCTTCTTGCGAAACATCATAGCCGGTCTCTATGGCAAACCTTCAACATGGAAGATTGCACCGAAATCGGCATTAGCCTCCCTCAATTCAAGTGTTGGCTCAATTATTATTGCGTTCGGTAACGAACCACGCAGTAAAATCCTTCGCCGGAAATAAGTCTAGCACAGCGGGGGATAAGTAAAAAGGTAAAAGTAAAAGGCGAAACCAGTTTCCCGTTTTGCCTTTTTACTTTTACCTTTTTGCCTTAGGATTCTTACTGTTCCCGTTCGATCTCCTGTTGGGGAAGAGCCTCTTTGAACTTCAACACCCTGTCGAGCAGTTCGGCACATTCTGAGCTTCGCGACCCAAGTTGATCGTCGGCCTGTTCCTGCTCCTGCTTAGCCTGATGATATTCGTCGGCAATGTGTAACGCCGCCAGGATCGCAACCTTTAGCGAGTCCACGGTGAGCGTGCCCGAAGAGATCGCCCGCATTTTTCCGTCAACATATTTGGCGAGCTTATTGATGTACTCGTTGTCGCCATCTGAACGGATGCTATAGGTTTGGTTATAGATCTCGACCTGAATTGACTGTTCGGTCGATTCCGCCTTGCCGCCTATCATGCCGACCTCCCGACCGCCTCGGCCACTTCAGCATCGATCGTGGTCATGGCATCAAGCATTGCTTCAACCTTAAGCTGTATTGCGTCCCTCTCGGACAAGAGCTTTTCTATCTTTTCCTCAAGCCGCGAATTCTCGAGCGCAAGGCTGGCGGCCTCACGCCGCAAGGTCGAGCTTTCGCGCTCGATCTTCTCTTTCTCTTCGCGCAGTTTTTTTGCGAATTCGATCGTGAGGTAAATTTTATCTTCGAGATGAGAGAATTTCTCCATCCCCGTCAAACCGTTCATTCGAGGTCTCCGTACTAAGGAATCTATTGCAATGTGGATACGATTATGGGTATTTTCTCCGAAAACTTCAAGTAAATGTTCAACTTATTTAGGTTCGCGGCACAATACCTAATGTGTTACCTAAAGCTTCGATGATCTGACCGTGCGCAGCGGCCACCTCTTCATCCACAAGTGTGCGTTCATCATTGCGATATTCGAGTCTGACCGTGAGAGAGCGTTTTCCGTCCTCGACGCCCTTTCCTTCAAAAATATCTACAAATCCAATATTTCTGCAAATATCAGAGCCGTGATCAATGACGGCCGTGCGGACATCGTCGAAGGTCGTGCTTCGATCGACGAGGAAGGAAACATCGCGAACGATCGACGGATACTTCGGTAACGGGTGGTAATAAACCTGTGCCATATTCCGCGAAAGCACAGCATCAAGGTCGATCTCAGCGACAAAAACGGGATTCCTGAACTTGTAGCTTACGGAGATCGATTCGCTCAGACGCCCGATCGTACCGATCTTGCCGCCGTCGATAAAAACAGCCGCCGACTGCCCGCGACGGAGGTGATCTACATCCTCCGGTCTAAATTCGACCGAAGGGAAGCCAACGGCCTCTAACGCCGCCTCGAGGGCACCCTTTGCATCGTAGAAATCCAGGGGCCGTGCAGGCTCGAGATACTTTTGATAGATTTCACCACCGGTGATCGCGAGCGTCAGAAGCTCGCGTTCGGTCGGCAGGCCGCCTTCACCGGAGTTCGACGCAAATGCTTTGCCGATCTCGAACAGTTTAAGGTCTCGACGCTGGTGATTTAGATTGTATCGGACCGAATCGAGCAATCCCGGAAGGAGCGTGGGACGCATTCGGACCGAACCTTCGATCACCGAGTCGCGCAGCGTAACATACTTGTCAGTCGCGTTTTCATCGAGGATGCCCGGTACAACATCATATTGGACATCGAATTTCGTATCGATAAAGCTGTAAGAGATCGCTTCGTCAAACCCTAGGTCGACTAGCCTTTGCCGCAGCAGCTTCTTTCGTGTCTCTGAGGCCTGATATTCTCCCGCACCGTATGCCGGAGGAAGTTCGTCCGCGATATTTTCGTAGCCCGCGTGGCGTGCGATCTCTTCGACCAGGTCCTCCTCGATCGCGATATCATGACGCCAGCTCGGGGCGGCAAACTTGCCACCCGTGTCGGTTCCGCCTGAAATCCCGAGGGCATTCAATATTCTGACGCATTCATCCGGAGCAACATCCAGGCCCGTCAACCTTTTCACTGCTCCTGAAACGTTCGGTGAATCGATCTCGACCGGAGCTGTTCGCTTGGGATAAACGTCAACGAACTCGGCGAGTTCGCCGCCTGCGAGCTCGCCGATCAGGTTGGCGGCGCGATCCGACGCACGCTGTAGATTTTCTATATCAACGCCGCGCTCGAAGCGGTAGCTTGCCTCGGTAGCCAAACTAAGTTTTCTGGACGTCTGCCTTATGTTTGCTCGATCAAAATATGCAACTTCCAGCAAAACGCTCGAAGTGCTGTCGGTGATGCTGGAATCGAGCCCGCCCATTACGCCGCCGACCGCAACCGGTTTTTCGGCGTCGCAGATCATCAGCATTGAGTCATCCAGCTTTCGCTCCATCTCGTCCAGCGTCGTGATCGATTCGTCGGCACGAGCCCGCCTGACAACGATCCGCTTTTCGGCGAGTTTATCAAGGTCGAACGAGTGCATCGGCTGGCCAAGTTCGTGCATTACGTAGTTGGTTATGTCCGCTACGTTATTGATCGACCGCTCGCCGATAGCCTCAAGCCGGTCGACCAGCCATTTGGGCGACGGGCCGATCTTAACGTTTCGAATTATCCGGGCCGTAAAACGGTGGCACAGCTCGGGCTCGTCTATTTTGACAATGTCCGGCGCGAGTATCGAGGGAAATGGCACCGCGTCCAGAGCGTCCACATCCTCTTCGTGGCTTTGCGTCTTCGCGAGCAACTCTCGTCCGGTTATAACACTCTGTTCCCGAGCCACACCGAGATGTGACAAACAGTCCGGCCGGTTCGACGTCAGGTCAATATCAAAAACATGATCGTCGCCATGCGGATGAATCCCTTCAACCGCAAGACCAACCCGTGTCAAAGCCGCCGCCGTGTCTTCGGAAGACAGATTGAGGTCAATAAGGTCCTTTAACCAGTTGTAGCTAATGTTCATGAAAAAGCAATTATAGGTTGAAATAGTGTCGTCGCTTCCTTGCGCGAAATTCCATCAGTCTTAAGCGGACACCACATTTGCTTTTTTTGTAGCGATATATAGAAAGACTTGGAATCACTCTTTTTGATCACGTACGCCATCACGCTTCCGCGAAGGCTTACCGCCGTTCCTCCGCTATACCAGACAAATAAACGCGGTTCCGATGTTGCTACCAAACTTTTTCGTGTGAGATTATCGCTGCTGCTTTGATAGAAATGCAGTTGAGGCGCCGTTCCCTCGGCATAAATACCGTTGCCCCTCTCAAAATACCGTTGTTCGAGCACACGATCCGGTATGAATGGAGGTATCCGCAACGTTTCGAATGATCTTAAGCCAGCGGCCCCTAAAAGTTTTCCCTGAAATCCGCGCCATTTGACATCGAACCAGTGGTCGATTTTCACGAGATATATTTCACATGGAGACCGATCGTTAGCAGATCGATTCACAAATGCTTCAATCAAATCGATGAACTTGTGATCATCATAAATATCGCGTTCGATTCGGATCATCGGAACTGCTCCAAAAACCGCACATCATTCTCGAACATATGCCTGATATCGTCGATGTTGTACATCATGGCCGCCATGCGTTCGAGGCCGAAGCCGAAGGCAAAGCCCGAATATTCTTGTGGATCGACGCCAACTGCCCGAAGCACATTAGGGTGGACCATGCCTGAGCCGCCGAGTTCGATCCAGCCTGAGCCTTTGCACGGGCGGCAGCGGTCACCTTCGAACTGCCCGGTACCCCGGCATTTGAAGCATGAGAAGTCGAACTCCGCTGATGGTTCGGTGAACGGGAAGTAAGACGGCCGGAAACGCGTGACCGTGTCTTCGCCGAACAGCCGCTTGAGCCATTCAGTGACCGTGCCCTTGAGATGAGCCATCGTAATGCCTTTATCTACGCAGAGTCCCTCGATCTGGTGGAACATCGGCACGTGCGTCATGTCAGGAGTATCACGTCGAAAAACCTTGCCCGGTGCGATGATGCGTATCGGCACGCCGCGGCGTTCCATCGCTCGGATTTGGACGGTAGAGGTCTGTGATCGCAAGGCGAATCCGTCGGTCGTATAAAAAGTATCCTGCGACTCGCGTGCAGGATGGCCGTCAGGAATATTCAACGCGTCAAAGTTGTAATAATCCGTCTCGATCTCGCGGTCGTCCTCGATCGAGTAACCCATCGAAACGAATATATCCTCGATCTTTTGTCGCAGAATCGTGATGGGATGCAGATGTCCGGTCCGCGGCCGCCGGCCCGGTATCGTAACATCCAGCCGCTCGGCCTCGGTCCTGGCGTTGGAGATGAATTCGTTCAGCTTCGCCTCTGCTTCGTCTATGCTCTCTACGATCGTTTTTTCAATCGTCTGAACGAACTGTCCAAACTCGCCACGGTCCTCTGCCGCAACCTTGCCGATCAACTTCTTGGCACCTGCAAGTGCTGACTTTTTACCAGTATGACGAACCTTCACGTCACCCACTTCGCGCAAAAGGGCTTCGGCGTCGGCCAGGCCGCTTCCGTTAAGCCGCAAATCAGAAAATTTCTCAAATTCCGCGGCAAACGCGGCCCGCGCCGCTTCGACCGTTTCTCTCTCTTCTGCCATAAATAACTAGAATATCAGGTCAAGGTAGGTAAGACACTGAGACGCTCTATGTTACCAATATTTATTCGCCCGGTAAATGCAAAGCTTTCCGATGAGCTAGCGGGAGCTCTTCTGCGAATCTTGTAAACCATTGTCTGTGTCGAGAGCGGATATAGTGACATACTCCGAACCTGAACTTTTTGATGCCTTTTGATATTATCGAAACCGATGAAAGCTATTGTTAAAAGCAAAGCCGAGCCTGGCCTGTGGATCGAGGATGTTCCCGAGCCGGAAATAGGCATTAATGACGTGATGATCCGCGTAAAAAGGGGCGGGATATGCGGCACGGATCTGCATATTTACAACTGGGACGCTTGGGCGCAAGCGACGATCAAGATCCCTACGACGATAGGCCATGAATTCGTAGGCGAGCTTGTTGATATCGGCTCGAATGTGGTCGATTTTGGGGTCGGCGACATCGTTAGTGTAGAAGGCCATCTCGTTTGCGGCCGCTGCCGAAACTGTATGGCGGGAAAACGTGCTTTATGTGCAAACACCCGCGGCGTTGGCGTGAACACCAACGGCGGCTTTGCCGAATACATCGCCGTTCCGCACACAAACATCTGGAAGCACAAACCCGATATCGACCTCGACGTAGCGGCGATATTTGACCCTTTCGGCAACGCCGTCCACACCGCGCTGGAATTCGAAGTATTCGGCGAAGACGTGCTCATCACCGGCGCCGGCCCGATCGGCATAATGGCCGCCGCCGTCGCAAAACACGCGGGAGCGAGGAATATCGTGATCACCGACATCAATCCCTTCCGCCTTGAACTTGCCGAAAAGATGGGACACGTGACCAGGGCGATAGATGTAAGCAAGACCTCGATCAAAGACGTTCAGAAAGAACTGGGGATGAAGGAAGGCTTCGACGTGGGTATGGAAATGTCCGGCGTCCCGTACGCGTTCAAAGACATGCTTGCCAACATGTTCCACGGCGGCAGTATCGCCTTTCTAGGCATTCCCGCCGAGCAGTTCGCCATCGACTGGAAAACCGTCATCTTCAACATGATCACCATCAAAGGCATCTACGGCCGCCAAATGTACGAAACCTGGTACCAAATGGCGAATTTATTAGACGCCGGCGTCGACATCTCGACCGTTATCACCCACCGCTATTCCTACAAAGATTTCGAACAAGGCTTCGCCGCCATCAAGGAAGGAAACTGTGGGAAGGTTGTGTTGAATTTCGAGGAGATCTAGTTTCCCGCGAGGATAGATGAGACTCCTATTACTAGTATCAGCAACGTTCGTGATCTTCGCATTCGGCGACTGTGGCGGCGAGAAGGTTTACGGGGTGATCGATCTGGTTGGAAAGGTGACCCGCGACGAAGCGGCTTGGAAGGGAAAGGAGGTCGTAGTCTCCGGATACCCGTCGCTCTATAACGGCAACACTGAACCGGTCATGCTCAATCTGGTCGAGGATCTCCACTCCGGCACTGAGAGTCACATTTACTGCGCGGTTCCGAAGGCCTCCGTAACAGACGACTTTGATGAAAAGCTCGTCACGGTCAAAGGCAAAATAGGCAAGGTCCACACGCAGAACTACCTAAACCTAAAAACCGTGACCCTCGAATCCTGCCAACTGGTGAGATGATATTTGCCGAACGACGGAGGCAGGACCGTGCGGAATTGGGAACACAGACCCATGAGATTCATGATTATAGGTTCGGTGACGACCATTTTAGTCTTCGCTGTGTTCGTCGCCGCCCTATACATAGGGTGGGGGGCTCCGACGATCGCTTGTCTTCCGCTAGATCACGGTACAAGGACAAGACACTTTTGCATTATGAATCCGTTTCGCGATCGGCAGGCGGAAATGATCGCAGAGCAGATACTCGAAGAACTCAAGGCAGGAAACACGAAGGTTCTTATTCCTTATCTTTCAGATAGGGGAACAGATGATCGTGATCGGTACTTGAGCAACGAAAGCGAGTACAGGATAACCTCATGGCACAATGGCGAGATCGAGACCACTGGGGAAGAGTTGAGCATCCAGTATTGGGTATCGAGATCCAATTATCCGGCAATCAGAGAAGAGGTTCACTTTTTATTTTCTCGAACCGAAGGTCAATGGAAGCTGGGCTCCTACGTTGCGACCTATTGATGTCATAAGAACATCTACAGCCACGATCAACGGAGGCGGACCTTTGTAAGATCGAGCGGGAGATCGACGGCCCGCAAGGTGAGCGGTTATGCTAGAATTCGATCATGGCAACGGCGAATATACAAGAGCGAAAGTTGGAATTGATACAGTGGCTGTCGATGATCGATGATGTTTCGTTGATCGAAAAGGTCGCGAAAGTGCGTGACGACAGCGTTAGCGACTGGTGGGACGAGATATCGGAGGCCGAAAAGGAATCGATCGAAATTGGTATCAAAGACGCGGATTCAGGACATCTAAAACCGCATTCCGACGCGAGGGCTAAGTATGAAAAGTGGTTATAGGGTCCTTTGGACCGACCACGCCCTTGAAGAACTCGAAAAAGCAGTCGAATATCTGCAATCGAATTTTACTGACGTTGAGATCACTCGTTTAGCTAGAGCAGTTGAGTCAACGCTAGGTCACGTTACCCGAAACCCGTCGATGTATCCGGAATCTGCCAAGGCGAACGGAATTCGAAGAGCGGTCATTCTTCGATTCAACACTGTGTACTATCGGGTCAGCCAGGACGAAAATCAGATCGAGATACTTTCATTCCTTTCAAACAGACAAGATCCGAATTCGCACGAGTTCTAAATGAGATATTATGTACGGGAATTTTAAGGAACATCTACGGAGCACGATCCATGACATCCGCGAGGCGGGGCTTTATAAGAATGAGCGTGTGATCGACGGGCCGCAAGATGCCCGAATAAATGTTGGCGGCAATTCAGTCCTCAACATGTGCGCGAATAACTATCTCGGGTTGAGTGATCATCCGGCGATAGTTGAGGCGGCTCGGAAATCGTTGGACGAATGGGGTTACGGGCTGTCGTCAGTGCGGTTTATCTGCGGAACGCAGGCCATTCACAAGGAGCTGGAACGCAAGATCAGCGAATTTCTCGGTACCGAGGACACAATCCTTTATACAAGCTGCTTCGACGCGAATGGCGGGTTGTTCGAGACGCTGCTTGGCGAGGAAGACGCGGTCATTTCGGACGAACTCAACCACGCCAGCATCATCGACGGCGTTCGGCTGTGCAAGGCCCAGCGGTTCCGTTACAAGAACAGCGACATGGAAGACCTGGAGTCGAAGTTGGATGGAGCGAAGTCGGCACGGTTCAAGATGATCGCGACCGACGGCGTATTCTCGATGGACGGCTACATCGCAAAGCTTGATGAGATCTGTGACCTCGCCGAAAAGCACGATGCTCTTGTAATGGTCGACGATTCCCACGCCGTCGGCTTCATGGGCAAAACGGGCCGAGGTACGCACGAGCATCATAATGTTATTGACCGCATCGACGTAATCACGGGAACCCTCGGCAAAGCCCTCGGCGGGGCAAGCGGCGGCTACACGAGCGGCAAAAAAGAGATAATTGAACTATTAAGACAGCGGTCGCGGCCTTATCTTTTTTCGAACTCGGTCGCCCCTCCGATCGTCGCCGCCTCCATAGCCGCCATCGATATGCTCCAGCAGTCAACTGAGCTTCGCGATAGGCTGATGGACAACACCCGCTATTTCCGCGAAAAGATCACCGGCATCGGCCTCGAGGTCCTGCCCGGCGAGCATCCGATCGTTCCGGTGATGTTCGGTGATGCTCAGCCCGCCGTGGACATGGCAAATAAATTGCTTGAGAAAGGCGTGTACGTTATTCCGTTCTCGTTCCCGGTCGTTCCGAAAGGGAAGGCCAGGATCCGGACGCAAGTTTCGGCGGCTCATTCGAAGGAAAATCTCGATTTTGCGGTGGAGAAATTTGCTGAGGCAAAGCTAGAACTGGGTATAGCAAAAGGTGCGGACGCTTAGAACGCCCGCACCTTTCGTATTTTCAGACAGACCTGCCTAAGCCGCTGCTTGCTGCTGCTTACCGATCGCATCCTTGGCCTTGCCAACAACAGCGGCAAATGCCTCAGGCTGCTTCACCGCCATGTCCGCCAGAACTTTACGATCAAGTTCGATCTCGGCCAGATTCAGGCCATGGATGAACTGCGAATATTTGATGTCGTTCAACCGGCAGGCCGCGTTGATGCGGACGATCCACAATTTGCGAAAATCACGCTTTTTCAGTTTTCTGCCGGTGTAGGCAAAATTTAATGCGCGTTCGACCGACTCTTTGGCCGAGCGATACAGTTTCGACTTCGTTCCACGAAAGCCTTTGGCTAAGGCTAATATTTTTTTGCGTTTCTCAAGACGCTTATTCCCACGTTTTGCTCTAGGCATAGTTCACTCCTTTCGATCGTGAAAAGGCAAAAGTAAAAAGTTAAAAGGAAAACTGAGTGCGATGCCGCGAGTTTTGACTTTTTCCTTTTGCCTTTTTACTTATTAATCCCTTCCGTACGGCAGCATTTTCTCGACGCGTTTCTGGTCGCCTTCGGAAACCATTACGTCGATATCGAGGTTACGTTTACGTTTCGCCGTTTTCTTGGTCAAAATATGTCGTGCGTGCGAATGGCCGCGTTTGAATTTGCCCGACGCCGTCGAACGAAAACGCTTTGCCGCACCCTTATGTGTTTTTAATTTTGGCATTATTGCTCTCCTTAAACCTTACTTATCTAATTTGCGAATTGCTGCCTCGACGATCACAAGTGATCGAACGACAGCCTTCGCATCTATCTGGTCGGTCGTGTCGTTCTGCGTATGAATTATCTGCAGAGCTTTCGGCATGTTTGCCGGATCGGCCTGACCTTTCAAAACGTTGATTATGTTCTCTGCCTCACCGTCCGGGCCAAGGCTGAACGAAAATGACTCCACGCCTGGTACCGCAAAACTGCGGTGGTCGCTGGGCGGATAATCTTTGCTGACGAAATGCCCGAACTTCGCGTCCTTCGCCGCCTTGGCAAAGCCAGCGGCAAATTCGGCCTTCTCATCGGCTGACCACAGCCAGATCGTGTCGCCTGTGCCGTAGACGTCAAAATTTATATAGATCGCAGGAAGTCCGCCGCTTGCCCGGCTCTTTACGAATTCTCGTGAACCGACCAACCCGACTTCTTCCTGGTCCCAGAAACCTGCAGTGATCGCAATGTCCTTCGTCGGCGAAGCCTTTATCGCCCTAAGCAGTTCCAGTACGGCTCCACTGCCCGATGCATTGTCGATGGCACCCTTGCCCACGGCAACGCGATCATAGTGTGCACCCAGCATGATTGTACGTTTTGCCTTCGCATTCGGGATCGACGCAATGATATTGGTGCCCTTTACTTCCTTGCCAGAGCGGGTGGCCGAACTAAAATCTTCCAGCTTGTATTCCACGCCGATCGCCTTCAATTCGGCCTCAATGGCTTTGCGTCGGCCTTCATTCGAGTCGGCAGCCGAAATTCCGTTTACTATTCGCGAATAACCGGCCGAATCCAACGCTTTCTGCGCAGTTTGGGCTGAAGCGAAACCGGCAATGAGCAGGCTGATCAGCAGGAGTTGAGTAAATTGTTTCAGCATCTTAAAAGATCTCATTTTCGTCTTTCGCCTCGGCTGGTGCCTTGGGCTCTTTCTGTTCCTTCGGCTCGCGCTTTACTTTTTCAGCCGGTTTTTCTTTTTCTTTAGGTGCTGCTGGGGCAGCAGTCTTTTTTACCTCGACCTTTTTCGGATGGAAGATCGTGAACATTTGATAGCCTTCCATCTTCGGCGCCACCTCGACCTCGGCAATATCGATCAGGTCTTCGGTCAGTTTTTTTAGGATCTTTGCCCCAAGTTCCCGGTGCGTCATTTCGCGTCCGCGGAAGGCGATCGCCGCTCTGACCTTGTCGCCTTCGCCCAGCCACTGGCGGGCGTGCTCCATTCGGTAGCTGTAATCGTGGTCATCGGTTCCAGGCCGGAATTTGATCTCCTTTACCTGAACGTTGACCTGCTTCTTTTTCGCCTCGTGGGCCTTCTTCTTCGCCTCGTAAAGGAACTTGCCGTAATCGATGATCTTGCACACCGGCGGCTTTGCCATCGGCGAGATCTCGACCAGGTCCAATCCCATGTCACGGGCTTTCTGAACAGCGTCGCGTGTGTCCATCACGCCGAAAGTTTCGCCGTCCTCTGTGACTACGCGTACAGAAGGAACTCTTATGCGTTCATTCGTGCGATGCAGCGGTTCACGCTGTCGCGGACGAAAGTTTCTTCCACCAAATCTTCTAGCGATATCTGCCTCCTACGTTAAATTGCGATCTCAGAGCGAACGCGACAGCTTCTGCTGCGTGATCTTCTCCTTGAACTCTTCCAAAGACATCGCACCGATGTCTCCCTCTTTTCTCTCGCGGACAGCGACTGTGTTTGCTTCCAATTCCTGATCGCCCAGTACGAGCATATATGGAACCTTCTGCATCTGCGCATCGCGAATTTTCGCACCGATCTTATCAGATCTTACATTTGCTTCAACCCGGAATCCGGCTTTTTTCAAATCTGCCGCAATCGATTCAGCATACTCGTTGATACGATCCGTTATCGGCAGAACAGCGACCTGCACCGGTGCCAGCCAAAGCGGGAACGCACCGGCGTAATGTTCGATCAGCACGCCGAAAAACCGTTCGATCGAACCGAATAGTGCACGATGGATCATGAATGGCCGGTGCTTCTGATTATCCTCCGCCGTGTATTCAAGCTGGAAACGTTCCGGTAGATTGAAATCAAGCTGGATCGTGCCCAATTGCCAAATACGGCCGATCGCATCTTCGATCTTGATGTCGATCTTCGGTCCGTAAAACGCGGCCTCGCCTTCTATGCGTTCATATGAAATATTCCTTTCCTTTAACGCACTGGCTAATTGTTCCTCAGCCGATGCCCAGTCCTCATCCGAACCGAGATAGCCTTTGTTCTCAGCGTCGCCGCGAACGGAAAGCTCAAATTTGACCTTATCAAAACCGTACGTTTCAAAGACCTTTATCGCAAAATCGAGGCAATCGGAAACTTCGACACTGACCTGGTCCGGCCGGACGAAAAGGTGTGCGTCATCGACCGAAAACCCGCGGACACGCATCAGGCCGTGGAGCGTTCCTGAAAGTTCTGCCCGATAAACAGTTCCCATTTCAGAATAACGCTGCGGAAGGTCGCGATAGCTTCGCGGCGATGATTTATAAATCCCGATATGGAACGGGCAGTTCATCGGCTTAAGACGATATTCCTCGTCCTCGATGCTCGTCGGAGC
>JANNNS010000278.1:0-10010 GCA_031398645.1 Acidobacteriota bacterium | reverse complement strand
CCGAGC
Organism: Acidobacteriota bacterium; assembly: GCA_031398645.1. Classification (GTDB taxonomy): domain Bacteria; phylum Acidobacteriota; class Blastocatellia; order Pyrinomonadales; family Pyrinomonadaceae; genus OLB17. The sequence goes on along the minus strand of JANNNS010000278.1, from coordinate 10,004 downwards.
CCCATCCGCTTTTCCCGACGGATATGCAGGCGCAGTACATGGCACTGATGACGCAAGCCGAGGGTGATTCGGTGATCAAGGAGACGATCTTTGAGAACAGATTCATGCACGCATCCGAACTGATCCGGATGGGTGCGAACATCTCAATAACGGGGAATGAGGCGACTGTTCACGGGAAAACGCAGCTGACCGGAGCAAGGATATTGGCATCCGACCTGCGAGCTTCTGCATCTCTTGTACTTGCGGCCTTGTGCGCGAAGGGCGAAACTCTCATCGATCGTGTTTATCACATCGACCGTGGATATGAGAGCATTGTTCGAAAGTTGAAGTCGCTGGGAGCAGACATCGAGCGGATAACGGATAGTTCTACCGCTGCAGATGCATAATGGCTGGAAGTGCTATGAGCAAGCAGGATTGTATCTTTTGCAAGATCGTCGATGGACAGATCCCGTCCGACAGGGTTTATGAGGATGAACTGTGCATCGCCTTCAACGACATTACGCCGCAAGCCCCGACGCATATTTTACTCATACCGCGGGAACATTTTGACTCGCTTGATAAGGCCGGTGCCGGCCATAGGGACACCCTTGGCCACATCATGCTTACAGCGGCCGATCTGGCGCGCGAAAAAGGTTTTGCTGAAGACGGTTATCGTGTAGTCATTAATACGAATGCCGACGGCGGCCAGACGGTGTTCCATCTGCACGTACATTTGCTTGCCGGCCGGCCGTTTGTTTTTCCGCCGGGCTAAATTTGTCTGTTATGAAGAGGGCTCTACCTTCGATACTTTTTCTTGCGGCGATCGTTTTTGCCGGATGCTCGGGGAACGGAACGTCGCCCGATGGTAATGCCGTGCAAGTCGAAAATGGCGAGACTGCGGTTCCGCGTGCCGATATCCCGTCGAATTTCGTGAACGCGACCGATGCGCTGGCCGAAGGCAGTAGGCTGTTTGACGCCGGTGAGACCGCGCAGGCGATCGATGTTCTGCTTCAGGCGGTAAAGATGGATCCGGACCTGGCCGAGGCGTATTTCAAGCTCGGCATTGCATACTCGCTGATCGAAAAGGAAGACCAGTCGGTCGAGAAAGAGCCGATCGGTTCTTCATCACCCGAAGGCAAGGACAGGAAAGCCGGCGAGAAAAAGAAAAACTCCGTAAAGGCCTTTGAAAGCGCGGTCGAGGGGTACAAGAAGATCATCGCGACGAACAAAGAGGACGATAATGCCCACTATTACCTTGGCCTTTCATACAACAAATTAAATGAGGACGAGGACGCCGCAAAAGCTCTGAAAGAAGCCGTAAAACTGAAGCCGGACAACGTGGAATACCAGATCGAACTTGGTTCGATCTTGATCAAGCTTGCGCAGTACCACGAAGCCGTTCCCGTTCTAAAAAAGGCGGTTGAACTCGATCCGGAAAACGTTGACGCGCAGGAAAAGCTCGAAGAGGCCGAGGCCGGTCGCAAACGCATCGATTTCGCTCCGCCAAAGAAGGACGAGAAAAAGCCGGGTTCGGCGGACGCGAATTCAAACGCTAATAGTAATTCAAAGACTCCAGGCGGGTCCGACGCAAACAAAGCCGGTAAACCGCCAACAATGAAGTCGACAAAACCGCCGCCACCACCGCCGGCAAAAACGCCGAAATAGCACATTTTTGATTGCATCGTAATAACACACCTCCTTGCCGAGGTGTGTCAACTTGACATTGCTTGCCTCCCGTTCCACATTAGTGCAAAGCTAATATGAAGATCGAACTCGACCCCTCACCGGACCTCACGCTCGAACGAAAGATCAGAATGCACCAGGTGCGCGAGGCTATCATTGACCGTCTCGCACGCGACCTTCCGACCAAGATCGACCTTGAACGGTTTTTGAATGTGGTCGTCTCGGAGATCGGCAGAATGATCGGGGCCGACCGCTGTGATCTGCTCCAGCTCAACAGCGCCAGCGAGCTTCGCATCAGTCATGAGTGGCGTGCAGATGATTCTGTCCCGGAAAGCAAAGGGACGGTCATTCCGTTTGCCGCCGATAAATTGCTTGAGCGATTCGATATTTCCGAACCGATCAAGATCACAGACATAGCAAAGCACAAGGATCCGACCATAAAGTTCTTCGCCAAAGCATTGGAAACCCGTTCGCTTCTTATCATTCCGATCAAGATCAGCGGGCAAGTTATCGGGCTTCTGGGCCTGCATGACACCCACAAGGCACGCGAGTGGGATGATGAGGACATTTCGTTTCTGCAATCGACCGCGGCCCATCTCGCGATCGGATATCAATACACCAGCATCTTCGTGGCTCAGGAAAAAGAAGCCAAGCGCACCAACGCTTTGCTGGAGATCGCGAATATCCTTAATTCACATACGAATTTCAATGAGGTTTCCGAAGGGGTCCTGGAACGCGCCATCACGCTCGTAGGGGCAGATTACAGTGCTCTAGGTGTTCTGGATCAGGCCGGCAAGAGGATCTCTCTGGCTTCGTTCAAGTCTGCGGACGGAATTAAGCCAAAGCGGGTTCTCGGCCTGGTCGAAAAGCACGGCCGATCAATGAAGATAGACACCCTATCGGCGATCAACGATATGATCCGCGAGGGCAAAAGCATTCACTTGAATGATTCGCAGCTTCCGCTGGCCATCCGGCTGCTTTTCAACACCACGCTCGGCGGCAAGTCGGCGCTCGTTGCACCCGTACGGGTCGGCGGGCAGGTATTCGGCCTGCTCGGATTTGTGTGGGGCAAGGAGAGTGTTTTTGAGGACCACGACCTCGCCCTTGTCGAGGGCATTGCCGACCAGATCGGGACCGCTCTTGAGCGAGACCAGCTTTCGGCCGAGGTAATGCGTCTCAAAAGTGCGCTTCATCAGAAGAGCAGCGAGATCATCGGGCAAGCGGCGTCGATCAGCCGTGCGATCGAGTTTGCCCTCAACGTTGCAGATACCAACACGACCGTTTTGGTTCAAGGCGAATCTGGCACCGGAAAAGAATTGCTCGCGAATTTGATCCACTTTAATTCGGGCCGCGAGAACAAGGCGTACGTAAAGATCAACTGTGGAGCGATACCCGAAACGCTGTTGGAATCGGAGCTCTTCGGTCATGAAAAAGGCGCGTTCACAGATGCGCGTTCGCAGCGGCGCGGCCGGTTTGAAGAGGCGGACGGCGGAACACTTTTCCTTGACGAAATTGGCGAAATGTCGCTTCAGGCACAGGTGCGGCTTCTTAGGGTTCTGCAGGATGGCGAGTTTACACGCATTGGCGGAAGCGATGTGATCAAATCGGACGTACGCGTGATCGCCGCCACGAATGTCGATCTCGAAGAGGCGATCGAGGCAGGCACATTCCGCAAGGACCTTTTCTACCGACTTTCAGTATTTCCCGTAACCCTGCCGCCGCTTCGCGAGCGCATTGAAGATATTCATCCACTCGTTTTTCACTTCCTCGAACGGTTTAAGGAAAAGACCGGCCGCCTGGTTACCGGTATCTCTAAGGATGCACTGCGAGCATTGATCGCTTATCAATGGCCCGGAAATGTTCGCGAGCTTGAGAATGCTATTGAGCGTGCGGTCATTATCGCCTCTGGCCGGCAGATCGAACTCGACGACCTGCCGGAAGGGATCAGCAACCACGCCTTTGCCGCTTCGGCTCACGTCCGGCAAGAACGTGCTCGGGCTGCAGGCGAAGGCCGCTCCGTCGGGCTGGAAATAGAACTGCCCGCCACGATGGATGAGGTCGAACGACTCGTAATTGATGCCACTCTTGATTACACGCAGGGCGACAAATCCCGCGCCTCGCGACTATTGAATATTGGGCGCAAAACGCTCTACCGAAAACTCGGTCAGAATGAGGAGCAATAAACTCGGTCATAGTCGATCCACATTCGGGCGAGATATTCGGTCCGTGAAGGGCATGTGCTAACCTGAAAATATCTAGGGGTTAGCGAATGAGGTTTTCTCACGACATTCGGCGCTTGGTGGAGTTAGGACGGATCGCCGGGATCCCGGTTCGTGCTGGCCGGCTGTGGTTCGTGGTATTGGCCGTGATGACCGCGATTACCGCGGCAAGCGTTCAGGCAGCCGTCGGAAATTGGGCCGCCAGCCTCGGCTTAGGGGCGGCGACGACGGTCGTCTTTTTTGCCTCGATCTTTTTGCACGAACTTGCTCATGCGGTAGCGGCACGGATGGAGCGGCTTAGCGTGGTCGAGATCGTGCTTCATCCCTTCGGCGGCCTTACGCGTTTTGTCCATGAGCCGCAGACGCCGCGTGCCGAGTTCCGTATTGCGGTAGCCGGACCTTTCGCAAGCCTTGTCCTGGCGGTCGCGTTTGCTCTGCTGATGGCTGCGGCGAACGCCGGAGATCTCGACATTCTTCGCGACCTATTGTTTCTGCTTGCTCTCGCAAATTTTCTCCTCGCCGTTTTCAATTTGCTTCCCGGCTATCCTTTGGACGGGGGACGCGTGCTACGCGCCTATCTGTGGCGAAATGGGCGCGATCTGAATGAGGCCACGCTGCTTACGGGCCGGTGCGGCCAGGTTATCGCGGTGGTATTGATCGCGGTGGGCCTATTTTTTGCTTTGGCGAGAGGGCAATTATTCACAGGATCTTGGGCGATGCTTACCGGCTTCTTTCTGTTCGATTCGGCAAGAGGTATAGTCGCCGCGGTGCAGGCGGCTGCGGGGAAACTGGTAGATGACGTAATGCTCCTGCCGATGCCCATCAAACCTGACATCTCGATCCAGCGCTTCGTCGACGAGATGTTGCCGATGAACCGGCGGCCGGCATTTCCGGTCGCCCACGAAAAGCGGTTACGCGGCATCCTTTTACTTGAGGACATGAAAAACCTCCCGCGTGAAGATTGGCGACAGCTTACGGTTGCGGACGTAATGCGTCCTGTGACCGACGCGATGTTCGTTGAGACCGGCACGCCACTGAGTGAGGCCCATGAGTTAATGCGTGGCAATGGCACAGGAGCTCTCGCTGTGATCGACCATGATGGGCGGCTGGTGGGTTTTTTGGCCTGAGACATCTGCCGCTAGGGCCGAAAGCCTGTGTTATTCTAAAAACGGCGAACTGTGTTCGGTCCAGCGGATAGTTTCCTTTATTGATGCAGATCAGCGATTACATTCCGGCGATAGGAAGCGTGCGAAACGTCATAGATATGGCGTTCGTTTTCATAATCGTCTATGTGGTGCTTCGTCTTCTTCGTGGGACCCGCGCGGTGCCAACCATCGTCGGGCTGGTGCTTTTGTTTTTGCTCTACTGGCTGGCGATCTCACAAGAGCTTTCGACGCTCGAATTTGTCCTGCGTTACGCGGTCGTTTACGTCGGATTCGCGATCATCGTTCTGTTCCAGTCCGAGATACGCCAGGCGCTGATCTATTTCGCGAATCGCCTGAGATTTCCGATCTTAAGGCGTCAGCGAGGCCAGTTCGGCGGCAGCGTTTATGACGAGATAGTTCTAGCTGTGACGACCCTTTCATCTGAAAAGACCGGGGCATTGATCGTGATCGAACGAAACGTCGGTTTGCGAAATTTTATCGACGCAGGTGTGCAGCTCGACGCGGCTATCGGGTACGACCTGCTGGTCACCATCTTCAATCCCTCGACGCCGCTGCACGACGGTGCGGTAATTATTCAAAACGAACGTCTTGCGGCTGCATCCGTGTTCTTGCCGCTGACCAAGAACCCTGAGATCTCGCGTGAGATGGGCACTCGGCATCGTGCTGCGATCGGAATTACGGAAGGCTCGGATGCTATTTCCATCGTGGTGTCTGAGGAGACCGGGCTTATCACATACGTCGAGGCAGGCGCCGTTAAGCGAAATGTCGATACGACGTCATTGCGTCGTTTGCTGCTCGAGGCTATGGAGATCCCGATCACGCAGCAGAAACGGGAAGTCACCAAGACAATGAAGGAAGCCGACAGCGAGCTGACCGTGGGTTAAATGGCGACAAATGCTGACAAATTTGTGCGCAAACAGCAGACTAAGCTGTATTTCAAGAGCATTTTGCGAAAGATCTTTCTTGAGGACTGGCTGATGAAGCTGGTCGCGCTCGTAATTACGTTTGCACTCTGGATCGGTGTCACCGGCTTGAGCAAGCCCACGATCCAGCGGATGAGCGGCATTCCGCTGACGCTGAGGTTCTCCAACAATATCGACGTCACGAACACTCCTATCCAGGAGGTAGATATCGTCATCAGCGGTGACAAGCGCAAGATCGACCAGATAAACAAGAACGACCTTATCGTCTCGCTTGACCTGACGGACGTTCAGCCCGGTGACCGCGTGATCCAACTTACCCCGAGCACCGTTTCACTTGCCCTGCCGACCGGAATCAAGCTCGATGAGATCACGCCTAGGCAGATCGCTGTGAAGCTCGAGCCGGTCGAGGTCAAGGAGATAACTGTCAACGCCGTCACCGACGGACAACTGCCCGAAGGCTACGAGGTTTATGGCACGCCGACGGTCACACCGGCGAAGATCCGTGTTCGCGGGCCGGCAAATCTGATCCGTTCGCTCGCCTCTGTAACCACGGATAAGATCGACCTCGCTAACCGGACCGCTGATTTTACGGCTCGACAGGTATCGGTGAATGTTTCTAATCCCAAAGCCACGCTGCTTGAAACACTGGTCGATGTTTCGTTCCGCGTTGGTGAAAAGCGGGTCGAAAGATCCTTCAGCGTGCCCGTTGCGAACGAGCCCAAACGGAAGATCACAGTCGTACTTTTTGGCGGAAAGTCTTTGTTCGACGCAGTCAAACCCGAAGACATAACAGTCGAGATATCAAAAGATGCGTCCGGCAAGGAAACACCGACTGTAACGCTTCCGTCCTCGCTTGACGGTAATGTTGAGATAAGAAAGCCCAGGTCCGAACGCTGATCTCCCTTGTATATCATAAAATCCTGCAAGTCCGTTTCGCTTTGTCCGTTCAAGGCATATCAGAAGTTTGCTCGGCCCTTTTTTGAGCCGACGAAATAAAGCCCGAAACGGAGTGAAGCAATGAAAAGGACTATTTCAATATCGGCCGCGATCGTGTTGATCGCGGTCTCTGTATTTATTTTCACCAACGCAAGATTCAACGGTTCGATAACGGCGGCAAATACGGCGGCCGATCCGACCGGAGAGCCGTCGAAGCCAAAGAAAACGATGCGTGCATTTAGCTCTGAGCAGGAGCTAAAGGACTATTTTGCGGCTTGGGCCGAGGCCCGGAAGCGCGATCAGGCTAAGCGGTCACCGGCAAAAGCCTCATCGAATGCCAGCTCTTTAGCGGACGGCGTTGCCGCGTCGCCATCTGCTGAGTCGGAAAAGCAATCGAAGGATGACGAATCCGTTACCAACAATCAGCATGCCGGCGTGGACGAAGGCGGCATCGTCAAATTGCACGGCGACCATCTGGTCATCCTGCGTCGCGGCCGTTTGTTCACTGTCAAGATCGGCGACAATGCGTTAAAGCCTGTCGATTCAGTCGATGCGTTCGCACCGGGCGTGAATCCGCAAAGCGATTGGTACGACGAGATGCTTGTGTCCGGAAACACTGTGGCGGTCATCGGCTACAGCTACGGACGCGGCGGAACCGAGGTGAATCTGTTCGATATCGACGAGCTTGGCGGCCTTGACTATCGCTCGACCTATCATCTTCGATCGAATGACTATTACTCGTCGCGAAACTATGCCAGCCGTTTGATCGGCAGCAAACTTATCTTCTACACGCCGATGTATCTCGGTTATGGCGGCGGCGACGCGATGGCCCGTTTCCCGGCCGTTCGCAAATGGCATAAAGGTGCGACCGCAAATGAATTTCAACGCATCATCCCGGCGACCAACATCTTCCGAGCCGAGCGCCCTGCCGGATCGACCAACAGCCTCGCGCTTCACACAGTAACAGTGTGTGACCTCGCCAGCCGCGAGCTTTCATGCACTGCGACGGGAACCCTCGGTGCTCCCGGCCGCGTATTCTATGTTTCGCCGAGTTCCGTCTATGTCTGGACGACCGACTGGAACTACGGCGGACGCGGCGGCAAGTCGAAAACTGATTCGATGCTCTACAAGATGCCGCTGGATGGCACCGCACCGAGCGCCGTTGGCGTGACCGGATCGCCCGTCGATCAGTTCTCGTTCCTCGAAAGTGGCGACCAGCATCTGAACGTCCTTATTCGCTCCGACGGCAATGGCGAACAGATGTGGAGTTCGGAGTTTGCCGCCGGCGACGTTGCGTTGTTCCGTATGCCCGTTAGCAGCTTTTCCGACGGCAGCCTGGACGCTCCCGGCTATCGCTATCAGGAATTGCCAAAGCCCGAGGGATACACCTTTCAGAACCGCTTCGTCGGCGACTATCTGATGTACGGTACCGGCAGCGGCTGGGGCGCTCCGCAAAAGCGGGACACTGCCAACCTGTTCGCGGTGAATTGGGCGAACGGCGATGTCAGCGAGCTGCGGCTTAAGCACGGCGTCGACCGCATCGAGCAGATGGGCAAGGACGCGGTTGTCGTCGGCACGACCGGAAGCGACCTTTACTTTTCGCCGGTTCGTCTCGGCGAAAGGCCTGAAGTAAAAGAGAGTTACGCGAGAAAGAACGCCTCGCAGGGTGAGCTTCGCAGCCACGGATTCTTTTACAAGGCCGACGGTAAGGACTCTGGCCTGCTCGGTTTGCCTATCGCCCGCGAAGGCCGTGCCGGTTATCGTCACCTTGTCGAAGGTTCCGCTGCCATCCTCTTCCTGCGAAACGATTCACTATCCTTCGAAGAGATCGGCGAGATGGAAGCCAAAAACTTCTCAAACAACGACGGCTGCCGTGCCTCATGCGTTGATTGGTACGGCAACGCCCGCCCGTTGTTCGTCAAAAACCGCGTCTTCGCCCTTCTTGGCTACGAGATCGTCGAAGGAAACGTCGGCCGCGACAGCATCCAGGAACTCCGGCGAATAAGCTATTCACCCCGCGGAGTGAAACGATCGGCGGACGAAGAATAAGCCCGAGGGTCAGTTCTCGAAAACCTAACTCAACCATTCGGGAGGCTTAGCCCTGTGCTTTGCCTCCCAAATTCACTTCACGTCGTCGTTTTTGTCCGGTCTTGTCCGGTGCTTGTCCGGTCACTGTTACCGGACACGTAAATAGCTCAGTACGAATAGTTTAGCGTATCCTTTCACCCTCAAATCCCACTAATTTTCAAAAAACTTCTTGACATACTCGATATATCGCGTATGATACACTGTGTCATACAGCGTATGGTGTAATTATGCAACAAACGTTGTTGATATGTCAAGTCTTTTTCAGAGCAACGATCCCATGATGACCGAATCCGATCCAACAGTTTTACAGCCCGCCAGACGGGCGAACGATTATCTGGCCAGCCGAAAGCGTTTTCGCGAACCGGAGATGCTTTTTGATGAGTTTTGGCGTGAAGGCGAGGTGGCGTTCCTCTTCGGCGCGGCGGGCACCGGGAAGAGCATTCTAGCCTTGCAGCTTGCCGACGCCTTGTCGCGAGGGCGGGCGATCGTTGGGTTTCGCGCACCGCGCGGACGTCGCAGGGTGCTGTATGTCGATCTGCGGCATACCGACGAGCAATTCCTGATGCGATGTTCGTGGAGCGCAGATATCTACCCGCGTCGCCGGCCGCACACGTTTTCAAAGAACCTTTTGCGTGACCGGCCGCTGCCGGGCCAGGACTTGTGCGAGTGGCTGCGGGCGTACGTCGTGGAAAACGGTGTACAGACGGTGATCATTGACGATCTTTCGGCGGTAAAGAATACGCACGACGGCACACGCGAGACGCTGCGGCTGATGCGGGGGCTTCGTCTGATCCGCGAAGAGCTGCACATCTCGATCCTCGTCCTGGCGGATTCGCGCGAACCGCGTAAGGGTATGCCCGCCAACGAAGCCGATCTCGGCCGCTCGCAAGTACTTTGCACGGCTGCCGACAGTGTTTTCGCGGCGGGCCGCAGCCTCAAACGCAGCGGCGACCACTGCTTTATTCAGACCCGTGCCCGCAATTCTTCTATGCATTGGACGCCGGCGAATG
>JANNNS010000273.1:0-22410 GCA_031398645.1 Acidobacteriota bacterium | reverse complement strand
TACGACTGATCTCGCCCCTCCGCTATTTCGATCGCTTTTAGCAGTGCTGCGGCTTTGTTTTCTGTTTCGCGGTACTCCGCGTCAGGGTCCGAATCCGCCACGATCCCGGCACCAGCCTGTATCTTTGCAACTCCGTTTTCGAGCACCATCGTCCGAATGGCAATGCAGGTATCCATGTTGCCCGAGTAATCAAAATACCCCACCGAACCCGAATAAATGCCGCGCGGCGTCGGCTCAAGATCGCAAATGACCTCAATCGCTCGAACCTTTGGAGCTCCCGAAACCGTTCCGGCCGGGAAGCACGCGGCCAGGACGTCGAAACGGTCGAGGCCCTCTCTTAAGTTCGCCGAAAGATAGGTAACAAGATGTTGCACGTGAGAATATTTTTCGACGCTCATCAAGCCCGAGACCTCAACGCTGCCATATTCGGCAACGCGTCCAAGATCATTTCGGCCCAGATCGACAAGCATCAGGTGTTCGGCGACCTCCTTCCGGTCGGCACGCATCTCTTCGGCCAATCGGCTATCTTCTTCGGAATTCTTGCCGCGGGGACGCGTCCCCGCGATCGGCCTGTATTCGAGTCGTTCTCCCCGGCAGCGGACAAGCATCTCGGGTGACGCTCCAATGATCGCCTGTTCGTTCATCCGGATAAGAAACATATACGGCGACGGATTCAATGAGCGCATCGCCCGGTAGATGGCGATCGGAGACGCCTCTGTCGGCCGCGAGAAGCACTGCGAGAGAACGACCTGATACGCGTCACCTGCGGCGATGTATTCCTTGATCGCACGGACGGCGTTCTCGAACTCATTCTTCTCAAAATTTGGGTGGGATACGGCTATATCCGGCTGGATCACCTCGGCGGGGATATTAAGCACTCCATTTTCAAGGGTGGCTCGCACACGTGAATTGGCAACTACCGCATCGGTGTATTGGCGATCAAGGTTTTGGTCGGTTTCGCTGTCGGTAAATACGAGCGAGACGATCTTTATCACCTGTTTTGCATGGTCAAAAGCGACGATCGTACGGCAGAACATGAAAGCTGCTTCGTCATCCGTTTCCTCTATGCTCGGACGAAGGCTTGGTTCGAACCATGCCGAACACGAAAAGCCCAGCGAGCCGATGGCTCCGCCTGCGAAACTGGGCAGTTCGTCATCTTCCGCCAGTCGATGTCGCTCAAAATGATCTCGCAAGAAGCCGATCATCGACTGGTTCACCGTTCGAGAGCCATTTTTATCGGTGATCCGTACACGAGCACCGTTTCCCGAGACGGTGAACTCTGGATCCACACCTACAAATGAATACCGGGCTAGGGTTTCTCCGCCCTCCACCGATTCAAGCAGAAAAGACTCCTTCTGATCGTCGCCAAGCTTAAGATATACCGCCAGCGGCGTCAGAAGGTCGGCCGACATCGTTTCGATGACGGGTACGACGTTCGCCTTTTCGGCTCGCTTTAGAAATTCTTCAAGTCCACTCATCACAAAAATCAAAAATGCCGCCCATCGAACAGGCGGCACCTTGGAAAAAATCGAAGATCTTGCTGGAATTCTCTAGGGAAGTAAACAGATCTCTGAATTCAACACGGGCACCGCTGGCAGGCCGAAAAGCCGCCAACTCCAGGCCCTATGCCAAGAATTCAGATCGCTGGTAAGAATATTTCGCGCTTCCATCTGTACAGTTTGTAACAGATGCGGTTTCGTTGTGTCAATTACATTTTCTCGGGAACTTCAATTCCCATCGTCGCAAGGGCCGCGGTCAGCGACTTTTTGGCGATTCCGGCTGCGGTAACGAGCACCGCCTGCTTCACCGGATCCTGTTCGGCCAATATCTTGTGATGGTGATAGAAAAGGTTGAACGCCTTGGCGAGCGAGAATGTGTACTTTGCCAAAATCGCCGGCTCATTCTGGCTAGCAGCGTTGTTCACCGTCTCTTCTAGCCGACCGGCAAGCGTGATGAGCGACCAAATGTCGTCTCCGCCCTCGGAAGATAGTACACAGCCAACTTCATCTGATCTGTTAAGATACGGCTGGAAATGTTCTAATGAAAGGCCTTGCTCGTCAAGCTTCCGAAAGATCGAGTTCGCTCGAACCGTTGAATATTGGCAGAACGTACCGGTCTCACCCTCGGTCGACAACGCTTCCTTAAAGTCGAACACGATGATCGTGTTCCGCGTAAACTTTAACAAAAAGAACCGCAGGGCACCGACTGCTAGTTGGTGAGCAACATGAAGTTTTTGTTCTGCAGGAAGATCAGGGTGCCTCGATTCGACCTCAATTAACGCATTAGCCCCTAACCGGTCGATCAGGTCATCGGCCTTTACGCCCAGGCCTTTACGGCCGCTCATTTCAATAAATGGTTTTGACCGGTCATCGTCGCTTATCGCAAAGCCTAGTTCTTCTGCTGCCGCGGGCGAAAGGGCTACCATCTCATAGGAAAGGTGTACACTGGCCGACTCACCCTTCTCAGGAAAGATCGCCGCAACTCCCTTCTTGACGACCTCCTGAGGATAAGCCTGACGCGTGTCGATGACATTGTAAACGGTTTCACCGTGGCCAAACTTCGGGGGATCGGCAACATTCTCGTCCGAATTCGCGGTTGTTATCCAAACGACCTTGCCATCCCGATAGGTGTAGAAGGGCTTGTAATAAAAGTCCAGTCCGAGCAATCCAAGCTTCCACATTTGATAGGCAATGTCCTTGCCTGTATATGTGACCGTACCGTTCGAACGGACGAGGATCTTATCTACTTCGTGGTCCTCGTTGCCTTCATGGGATTCGAACGGCATTACCCAGCACCCGGCGTTCTTCCCCTCATTCTCGAAGTGGATCACGCCGCGGTCCTTCATCTGTTCAAACGCACGATCCCAAAAATGAAGGTGAAGTATCTCAGATTCACGCGGGAGCAGATCATAACGTATCGAGAGCCGTTCCATCGTCTCCGTAATGCATTCGACGTTTCTGGTTGCAACGTAGTCGGCGAGTAAGGCGGTATCATTGTCGCCGGCCTCGATCAGATGCAGCACGTCCGATCTTTTCGCCTTTAGCGACTCATCCGCAAGATATTCGTTGCCGACTCTGGCGTACAGATCCCAGCAATAGAAGTCAAAGGAAATGCCCTTCTCAGAGAGCTCTTGATCAAGTTCCTTGATCTGGGCTAAATTCTTATTGTCCAGATAAATAAACCCGACGACCACATCTGCTACCTGAACTCCTGTATTGTCAATGTAGTTTTGTACCTCGACCGTTTTTCCAGTAGCCTTTAGGATGCGCTGGAATGTATCGCCGAGGACGGAATTTCTAACGTGCCCAATATGAGCGGCCTTGTTGGGATTCACGGACGTGTGCTCGACGCAGATCTTTGTCGAAGCTCCAGCCATAGCCGTGTTGGGTAAGGGTTCTGCATCCACATTTGCAAGAACGAACTGCGTGCGATGGTAGAAAACGTTCAGGTATCCCGGGCCTGCAACTTCAACGCGATCAACGACATCCAGATGCTCAAGCTCGACCTTAAGCTCTTCTGCTATTGCCCTTGGATTTTGCTTCTCTCCAGTTTGCTGTTTGATCAGTTTGGCAAGCTCAAAACCAGCAGGGAAGGCCGCGTCCCCGAGCTCGATCTTGGGCGGAACCTCCAAAACAGGGTTGCCGAGGTCGACATTAAACTTCGCCATCGCGGCGTTACGGACGGTCTGTTTCAATAAATTCTGAATTTCGGTGATGGTCATTTTTCAATTCGCTGCGTACAGGCAAACGGAGAATTATAGTTGGTTGCCGAAGGGTATAGCAATTCGTGCCCCTTTTTCTATTTGGAGCAAAACATAATAAACTGCTTATCTGATGAAAACGTTATATTTCGATTGTTTTGCGGGTGCAAGCGGGAACATGGTCCTCGGTGGTCTGCTCGACCTTGGTATTGACGCAGACGAGTTGATCCGGCGCTTAAAAGGACTCTCGGTGGCCAATTTTGAAGTTGAATACAAAAAGGTCGACCGCTCGGGCATCTCGGCAATGCATGTTGATGTCGTGGTGCCTGCTGAAGCTAAGCATCGACATCTTCATAATATTGAACGGATAATCGACGAATCTGATCTTTCGGAGCAGGTGAAAGGCCAGTCTAAAGCGATCTTTACTCGCCTTGCCGAAGCCGAGGCAACGGTTCACGGGATCGAGATCAAAAAGGTCCATTTTCATGAAGTCGGAGCACTTGACGCCATCGTCGACGTCGTCGGTTCATGCATAGGCTTTGAGATGCTTGGTATAGAACGGTTCGTCGGCTCGAAGATAAACGTCGGGAGCGGCTTCGTGACAATGGAACATGGAACTTACCCGGTTCCTCCGCCTGCCGTTGCTAACTTGCTGGAGGGCATTCCGGCATATTCGAATGACGTTCAAGGCGAACTATTGACGCCAACGGGTGCCGCTATAATCTCAACGCTATGTGATAGTTACGGGCCTATGCCTGAGATGGTGCTTGAGAAAACCGGGTACGGTGCGGGCAGCCGTACGTACGAGGCTTTTCCAAACGTACTTAGAATGATCGTCGGAAAGACTTATCAGGCGAAGATCAAGGTCGGTGATGCCGGTCTGGTCGCAGAATCTCTGGTTCTTCTCGAGACAAACTTAGATGACCTCTCGCCTCAGATAGTCGGATTCGTTCAGGAGAAAGCTCTCGATCTAGGCGCCCTCGATTGCTGGGTAACGCCGATCCAGATGAAGAAGAACAGGCCCGCCGCTCTGATCTCCATACTCTGTTCCGAGGATAGAAAAGATGCGATGACCGAGATGTTGTTCCTTGAAACGACTACACTTGGCGTCCGGTCCACGAATGTCGAACGAAGCTCGCTTCCGAGGGAAGTTTACAGCGTTCAGACAAAGTATGGGGCCGTTGACGTCAAGGTCGCGAGGTATCGCGGACAAGTGGTGAATGTAATGCCGGAATACGATCAGGTAAAACGTGCGGCCGGCGACCACGGCGTGCCGTTTCGGATCGTACACGCGGGAGTAATTGCGAGCTTTAAGGGCGTCGCACGGTCGGCAGGTTTATAGATCTATGGCGAAAAAGCTGAAGAATAAAGTGGATAGGGCAAAGATCGCGGCCGGCGTCAGGCTGATGCTCGAGGGAATGGGAGAGGATCCGGAACGCGACGGCCTTCTGAAAACGCCGGAGCGCGTTGCTGATTTTTACGTTGAGTTGACCGAAGGAATGTGGCAGGACCCGAAGGAGCATATTGTTGCACTCCCGGGCGATTCGCACGACGAAATGGTGTTGGTGAAAGACATTACGATCGCATCGGTTTGCGAGCACCATTTGGCACCGTTTGTCGGGAAGGTTCACATCGCTTACATACCTAAGGGCGGTCGAATCGTCGGCCTTTCAAAGCTTGCCCGTATCGCAGAGATATTTGCTCGCAGGCTTCAGGTGCAGGAACGACTTACCCAGCAGATCGCCCAGACGCTGTTCGACGAACTGAAGCCGATCGGCGTGATGGTAGTTCTCGAAGCGGAACACACATGCATGACTCTTCGGGGAGTGAAAAAGCCTGGGGCGATCACGATCACGTCAGCCGTACTCGGCGGATTTCGACGTGATTCGCGGACGAGGGCCGAGGCAATGAGCTTGATCCGAAGCTAAAGCGGTTTAAGTTTTACATTAACAGTCGGGTTGCCGACACCTAGAAATAACATCAACTATGAAAAGAATTGTTTTTGTCGCGCTAGTAGCTCTCTTCTCGCTCAACCTGATCTCGGCACAGGATTTTTCTTCGAAATTTGACCCTGAAAAGCTTCGTAGCCGAGTCATTCGTCTTTCGGCCGATGACTTCGAAGGCCGCGGGCCAGGTACAGCGGGCGGAAAGCGTGCTGCTCAGTATATTGCTGACGAGATGAAAGCGGCTGGCGTTAAGCCGGGGAACGTCAAGAGCTTTGTCCAGAACGTGCCCATGATCGGCGTTAAGGCTGACCCGAACACGCAGCTTCAGGTTTCGGGCCCGGCTGGAAGGCAGTCATTCAAATTCGGAGATGAGTTTGTCGCAACGACCAGTGCACAGGCAGAGAATGTTTCCGTTGATTCGGACCTAGTGTTTGTCGGTTACGGAGTCGATGCTCCGCTTTATAATTGGAACGACTACAGCGGCCCTGCTGAAGATTATCGCGGCAAAGTTCTGCTTATCCTCGTCAACGATCCGCCTGCGACCCCGGAAGAGGCTACGCTATTTGGCGGCAGAGCACTCACCTATTATGGGCGATGGACTTACAAGTATGAGGAGGCTGCGCGTCGCGGAGCCGCCGGTGTAATCTTGATCCATACCAACGAATCGGCGGGTTACGGATGGAATGTCGTCCGCACGTCGAACGGGAATTGGCGTTATGAGATCGCTAGAACGGCTAGTGACAAAACGCCATTTCTCAAAGTGAAATCGTGGATGACCTACGATGCGGCAAAGAAAATGCTCGGTTCTCTGAACATTGACGATCTTATGGCATCGGCCAGGAAGCGGGGATTTAAGCCAGTAAAAACGGGGCTCAAGGTAAAGCTAGACCTCAAAAGTGAGTTTCAGAAGTTTGAGTCGCCGAACATTGTCGGTTTTGTCGAAGGCAGCGATAAAAAGCTCAGGAGTGAGTATGTTCTCTACACATCGCATTGGGACCATCTAGGTATTGGCGAAGCCGACGCGACCGGAGACAAGATCTATAACGGCGCCTACGATAATGCGTCCGGCGTTGCATCCGTCATCGGCATTGCCGAAGCCCTTGCAAGAATGCCGGCCCGCGAACGGCCGAAGCGGTCGAGCTACTTCCTTTTCCCGACTGCCGAAGAGCAGGGACTGCTGGGTGCTGAATACTTTGCCCAGAACCCGCTCGTGCCGCTCGCAAAGCTAGCCGGGAACGTAAATATCGACGGCGTCAATTTCTTCGGCAAGGTGACCGACTTTTCGGCTCTTGGGGCTGAGCGTTCGACGATAGATTCGATCATCAATGAGGTCGCTACCGAACGCAAAATGACGCTCGAGGGCGATATGCGCCCTGAACAAGGATTCTTCTTCCGTTCCGACCACTTTCCGTTTGCCAAGGTCGGCGTGCCGGCGATCTCGCTGCGTCACGGTGACAACTTTATAACACCGCTAACTGGAGAGGCCCTGGTGTTTTTCCGCGACTACACTGCCAAGTACTACCATCAGGCCTCAGACGAGTACCAGAACTGGTGGGATGTCTCGGCCATGATCCAGAACGCTGAACTCGGGTTGGCGATCGGAGTGAAGCTTGGGAATGTCTCGGTGGCACCAAGGTACAAGGACACTGACGAGTTCTCGGCGGCAGACAAGAAACGTATGGGCAGCTAGCTAGCTCAGGTTGATAATTTGACGATACGAGACATTTCTTGATGGAAAAGAACTTCTACATTACAACGCCGATCTATTACGCGAACAGTCTTCCTCATCTGGGACACCTGTACACGACGATCGTCGCTGACGCGATACACCGCTATAAGAAGCAGCGTGGATTCGATGTTTATTTCCTCACCGGAACCGATGAGCACGGGATAAATATCCAGCGAGCGGCCGAGCGTGAAGGCCGGACGCCTCAGGAGCAGGTCGATATTATATCGGGCGAGTTGAAGCGGATGTTCCACGATTTCGGGCTCGATACTGAAAACGGCGGTTACGACGTTTTCATGCGAACGACTGAGAAGTTCCATTACGAGGGCGTTCAGCATCTCTGGCGGGAAATTGCCGCGAATAAGACTCCCAAAGGTAACGAGACCATCTACAAAGGCTTTTACGAAGGCTGGTTCTGCGCCCCGTGTGCGGCATTTAAGAGTGACGACGAGCATTATACGCCCGAAGGTTCGGATGTGCCGTTTTGCCTGATACATGAGCGGGCACTCGATAACATCGCCGAGGAAAGCTATTTCTTTCGCCTGTCCGACTACCAGGAGTTCCTGATCGACCTGATCGAAAAAGATCCGGGCCTGGTCCGCCCTGAGGCTCGTCGAAACGAGGTTCTTTCCTTTGTACGCGGCGGCCTGCAGGACCTTTCCATCAGCCGCCAGAAAAGTGCCGTGTCATGGGGAATTCCGGTTCCGGATGACGAAGATCACGTGATGTACGTCTGGCTTGACGCCTTGTCGAACTACATCACTGCCATTGGGTACGGTAATGCCGAGCGATCGGCTCTCAAGATCAAGTCGTACTGGCAAGATGCGATGCATCTGGTTGGCAAGGACATCCTCAGATTTCACACGGTCTATTGGTTCTCTTTCCTGACGGCCGCTGGCCTGGAATTACCGAAGATTGTCTATGCTCACGGCATGTGGCTAGACGCCGATGGCCGTAAGATGGGCAAAACCCTAGGTAACGTCATCGAAGTTGATGTATTGCGTGAGCATTTTCAGGTTGATGCGATACGTTATTTTGTGCTACGGGATATGGTTTTTGGTCAGGACGGGAAGTTCGGATACGAGAATTTGATCGACCGTGCGACCGCCGATCTCTCGAAAGGCCTGGGTAACCTGACCGCCCGAACCGTTTCGATGATCTCGAAGTACCTCGACGGCCGAATACCGTACGGCAAAATCGCCGAGGACAACTATATTCACGCCCGCCGTGCGGGTGTCGATCCTGACGGGGCAGAGATTGTTACGGTTGTTCAGCATGCGCGAGACGAGTTTATCCGCCGATTTGATAATTTTGAGTTCAGCCTCGCACTTGAAGTGCTTTGGACCGTAATTGCCCGGATCGACAAAATGATCTCGGACGCCAAGCCTTGGATGCTGATCAAGGATGAAAGCCAACTCGAAACACTTCATGCAGTACTTTACCGTGCTGCCGAAACGCTCCGCTGGCTTGCAGTCATGTTGTATCCGGTGATGCCTGAATCGGCAAGCAATATTCGTCGGCAGTTGGGCTTGGACGCCGATGTTTCCGTCATCGACCCGGCCGACCTCGCTTGGGGCGAACTCAAACCCGGCACGCAGATAGGCGAAAGCAGTTCCGTTTTTCCGCAGATAGATAAGGCTAAAGTTATGAGTGAGATAAAGAGCAACGAGGGAACGCCCGAGGGAACCGATGCGGAGGCATTGGAGCCGCAGTCCCCCGAAATTGTGGATACTGGGGCCGCCGCTCTGGATGTAGTCTCCAAAACAGATAACGAGGCCGACAATTTCATTACCATCGACGATTTTCTCAAGGTCGAACTCCGCGTAGGCGAGGTAAAGGTTGCCGAACGTATCCCGAATGCGGACAAACTTCTCCGCTTCGAAATAGACCTAGGTGAAGAAAAACCTCGGCAGATCCTCGCAGGCCTGGCGGAATACTATGACCCTGAAAAGCTCATCGGTCGCAAAGTCGTAGTCGTCGCCAATCTAAAACCCCGCAAAATGCGCGGCCTCGAATCCCAGGGAATGATATGCGCCGCGAGTCTCGAAGACGGAACGGGACAGTCGCCTGCTTTGGCGACCTTTATCGAGAATGTGGATATCGGCGCTCGGTTGAAATGACATTGATCGATTCCCATTGCCACATAGATGGTGAGCAGTTCGACGTGGACCGTGATGAGGTCGTGCGGCGTGCGAGGGAAGCGGGCGTTGTCGCTATGCTCAATATCGGCACGGGCGATCCGCACTCCGATGATTTTAGGCGTGCCGTAGCGGTTGCGGAGAAGTACGACAACGTCTTCGCAAGTGTCGGAGTTCACCCTCACGACGCAAAGCTCTACGACGATGCGGCGGAAACCCACCTCGTCGAACTCGTTAGGTCCAGCAATAAAGTTATCGCGTGGGGCGAGATCGGGCTTGATTATTATTACGACCACAGCCCGCGGGACGTGCAGCGGGAGGTACTTCGGCGGCAGATCCGAACTGCGAAGGAACTTGGGCTGCCGATAATCATCCACAGCCGGGACGCAGACGATGAGACCGTTGAGATCCTCACGGAAGAATGCTCTTATGACGGTTTCCGCGGCATAATGCACTGCTTTGGCGGCACGCCAAAGATGGCCGAGGATCTGATGGCGATCGGGTTCCTTATCTCTTTTGCTGGCAACGTTACATTTAAGAAAGCTGAGAATCTGCGTGAAGCCGCAAGAGTTGTTCCGCTAGACAAACTGCTCGTCGAAACCGACTGTCCGTTCCTGACGCCATCTCCTTTCCGCGGCAAACGAAACGAACCGGCCTATGTCACACATACCGCGGAGTTCCTGGCCGGTTTGATCGGCGTTTCGGGCGCCGAACTTGCCGAACAGACAACCTTGAACTTCACAAATCTGTTCCGATTAGACGCGGGCCGATTAGCATAGAGCCCCGAGGTCGTTTCTTAATGTGAGGCCGTGTCTATCGGCCGCATCTGTGGTTAAATTATTCTGT
Source organism: Acidobacteriota bacterium (assembly GCA_031398645.1). Taxonomy (GTDB): domain Bacteria; phylum Acidobacteriota; class Blastocatellia; order Pyrinomonadales; family Pyrinomonadaceae; genus OLB17. The sequence continues at coordinate 12,054 of JANNNS010000273.1, read as the reverse complement.
TATGGCAAAAGAGAACTCATTCGACATTGTTTCAAAGACGGATTACGCAGAGGTTACGAATGCGATAAATCAAACCGTCAAAGAAGTTTCACAGCGTTTTGACTTTAAAGGCAGTAAAGCCACAGTTGAAATGCAGGGAAAAGATTTGCTTATGACGGCGGAGGACGACACAAAGCTCCGGAACATGAACGACATATTCCAGGGCAAGCTGCTTAAGCGAGGAATATCCTTGAAAGCTCTGGAATATGAAAAGATAGAAGCGGCCGCCGGTGGCACCGTTCGTCAGGTAGTCAAGATCCAACAAGGCATACCTATCGATAAAGCCAAGGAAGTAGTTAAGTTTATTAAGGACGAGAAACTAAAGGTCCAGGCGTCGATCCAGGGCGAGACCGTCAGAGTGTCCGGAAAAGATCGCGATACTCTGCAGGAAGTAATGGCCGCCTTAAAAGGCAAGGACTTCGGCATCGACATGACCTTTGATAATTATCGGACCAACTGAGTCTGCCCCAGGTATTCCGCTTAAGCATGCAAATTCTTTCTACGATCAAAGAAGAATTATTCCCCGAGTTAAAGGCACGTCAGCTATTCAGTCTGATACGGAACGAAATGTCTCTTGTGGAGGCCGAATTAGAACGGCAGGCGGCGTCCAATATTCAGATAGTTGACCATCTGGCGAACTACGTCAGATCATCGGGCGGCAAGCGCGTTCGTCCTGCTCTGCTCATCCTGGCAACCTACGCCAGCGGCGGCGATGCGTCGCGAGAGGGAGTTATCCGGCTGGCAACTGTGATGGAGATGCTCCATACAGCGACCTTGGTGCATGACGACATTATCGACAAGGCGGAAATGCGCCGCGGCCGCGACTCGGTAAACACAAGGTTCGGCAATCAGATGGCTGTTCTCCTCGGCGACTGGCTTTACATGTCGGCCTTCGAGACGGCGTTGAAAGAGCGTTCGCTCGAAATTCTAGATATCCTGACACGCCTCACGCGAAAAATGACCGAGGGTGAGCTGATCCAACTCACAGTCATCGGCAATATCGATATTTCTGAAGAAGCGTATTTCGATATCCTTCGCCGAAAGACCGCCTATCTTTTTTCAGGCTGTTGTGAGATAGGAGCGATCCTGGCTGGAACTGACGCCGGACAGCAGGCAGCACTCCGGGATTATGGAATGAATCTTGGAATCGCGTTCCAGCTTGCCGATGACCTGCTAGATTTCACGTCCGACGAAAAGGCCCTCGGGAAGGCCTCGGGAGCCGACCTGCTGGAAGGCAAGTTAACGCTGCCGCTTATCCTTCTTTGCCGTCAGCATCCTGAGTTCAAGGAGGAACTTAAGGCGATCATCGCCGACGGTTCATACCAGAACGGAGCGAGGGGCAAAGTTATGGCCAAGCTTGAAGAAAATAGAACGCTTGAAGAGATCCGTTCAGTCGCTCTGAGCTATGCCAGCGCCGCCAGAAAAAACCTTGAAGTTTTGCCTAAAACAAAGTATTCTCATGCTTTGGAAGAGATTCCGAACTTTGTGATCGAACGGAACAGCTAGTTCACAGAGTTCCTTTCCGAATCGCTTACGTTGTCGCAACATTAATTCCGTCAACATGATAGACGCAAAACATATAGCAGCACTTGAGGCTTGGCTTAAGAAAACGCGCGAAGATCAGAATCAATTGATCTCTCGTTTGCGCGAAGCCGAAAGCGAAGCAGAAGGCCTGAGGCTGCAGATCACGGCATTGGACGAGATCGCCCAGCAGGCCGAATCGATGATCGATAACCTGATAGTCTCGCTTCGGCCCGGCGGCCGCGGTGGAACGAAAGGAGCCGCGACACCGCCGTCAGATGATTCGCAGAAAAGGTCTCCCTCGGTAGCTGTTCCGGTTCGCGAAAGGCCGTCTGAAGCGTTGCGGGAAACCAGTTTGCCGGCTTCGCTAAACACCGTCGCTTATTTCAACAGGCCGCAGATAGTACGAAGCAATCGCATTGAAGCTATCAGCCACCGCTTCGCCGATCGGACAATAACACAGGCGTGCACGCTTTTATTGAAGGAAGCGGGAGTTCCACTCCACGTAAACGAACTCTACAACCTGCTGGTTGCCGGCGGTATGGAATTTAAGGGAAATAATCCGACGATCTCGGTTGCAGTGTCACTTAATCGCAATCGTAGATTCAGAAAAGTCGGACCCGGAACGTTCGATCTGATGATGCGGGAAGCCTCTCAGGCAGCTTCGTAGGCATCTTTGTATCCTCACACCAATGAAAGGTTTTATTTTCGTACTTCTTTTCCTAGTCACCGCCTCCTTCGTCCCGGACGCCGCAGCACAAAAAGTAAGGCTTAGATCTCAGATCGCCCCAACATGCGACAGCGGCGGATCGAACCTAAAGTACGCAGATATATATGCGGACGGAAACATAGCCGTAATGGGAAGTTATGCGTGCCGCGGCGCATTCATCTTCAATGTGTCCAACCCTGACGCTCCCGTTCTTTCAAGCTGGTACAATCCCGGTAATAATCAGCAGTTTCTTGAGGCGATAGTGATCGGGAACCGCGGCTATTTTGGAAGCGGGAACGGAGGCGGCGTCCATATCGTCGATCTGACAAATCCGGCTAGCCCAGTCTTGCTCGGCGTCGTAAACTCCGCGAATGGAAATGGATTCAATAGCATTCACGAGATCGTCGTCTGGGGTAATTTCCTCATAATGAACTTTAACGGTTTTGGAAATAAGACCATTAAAGTAGTTAACATAAGCAATCCGGCAGCACCGACCTTCGTTCGGGACATTGTTCCGAACGAACCACTCTGGGTCCATGCGATGCATATCCGCGGAAACAGGATGTTCACTTCCGGATGGGGAACCTCGACCCAACGAGGACGCACCGAGATCTACGACATCATCAACCTAGGTACGCAGGCACCGGCTGTTCTCGGCTTTATCGAGGATCCAAGTCCCAATGTTTCGGCGGGCAACAGCATGCACAGCAGTTGGTCGAGCGAGGACGGCAACTATCTATATAGCGCCCGCGAGACCAATAACGGAACCGGCGATCTTCGGGTCTATAACATTACAAATCCCGCAGTGCCGCTCTTGGTGAAGTCGGTCACCATGGGTGAACTCGGCCTAAATGCCGTCACACCGCATAACCCGGTCGTGATGGGGAATTACCTCTACGTATCCTGGTATCAGGCGGGCGTCCAGGTCTTTAATATCGCGAATCCGGCAAACCCTGTTCGCGTTGGACAGTACGATACCTTTCAGCAGGCCTTCGCACCGACCGATGCCGAAAAGGAGGCTCTGGCTGGGGCCGAACCCTGGGACATGATCTGTTCCACTGAATTCCGCCAGAACGCACTACCGAATACCTATGACGGTAATTGGGCTGTGTTTCCTTTCCTTGGAACGAACAAGGTCATCGCCGGTGACCTCGCGTACGGGCTATTCGTTCTGGATGTGAGTTCAGCAGCGGGCCCACTGAATAATCGTGTGTCCGATTTCGACGGTGACCGGAAGACCGACCTTTCAGTTTTCTCGCCGTCGACGGGACAATGGCTGATCGAGTCGAGTCAGGCCGGAACTACCAGTTCATTCAATTGGGGAACTGACGGAGATCAGATCATTACAGGCGACTATGACGGCGATGGCCGAGCTGATATCGGCGTGTGGCGTCCGTCCAATGGCACCTGGTATCAACTTCGCAGCGGATCCGGATACTTCGTTGTTCCATTTGGACAAACGGGAGACGTGCCCGTTCCAGCCGATTACGATGCTGACGGGAAAACGGACCTCGCCGTCTGGAGGCCCTCAAATGGCCTCTGGTATATCCAGAACAGCACTCTCGGTTTCCGGGTTCGCGGCTGGGGAGAACCGGGAGACAAAGCGTTTGCCGGGGACTATGAAGGCGACGGAAAAGCGGATCTTGTGATCTGGCGCCCTTCGAATGGAAACTGGTACATAGTTCCAAGCTCTTCAAGCATCCCCATCCAAGTCGGCTGGGGAGTTGCGGGAGACAAGCCGGTCTATGCTGATTTCAGCGGTGACGGCCGTGCGGAGCTGGCGATCTATCGTCCGTCTGAGGGTAAGTGGTATATCCTCGACATCTTCACCGGTTCTTTCCAGACTCAATCCTTTGGTATCGCGGAAGATCTTCCGGTCCCTTCGGATTTTGACGGCGACGGGAAGACCGACATCGCGGTGTTTCGGCCAAGCAATAGCACATGGTATTGGCTGACCTCAGGCACACCAGGGTTTTTTGTTCGCCAGTTCGGTCAGAGTAGCGACCGGCCATCGCCTATGTCCGTTCAGCCGCAGTAATTTACGGCCATCTGGTCAGATAAGCCCCGAAGTCAGGCGGACAGCTTGACTTTGGGCTTTTTGTTTTTATTATTGCTCTATGAAATTGCAACTGACGATAGGCAGCGGCACCCTGGCGGGCCAGGTGTTCGATCTCGAGACCGGCTTCATGACGATCGGCCGAGGAGAGAACTGCACGGTACGCTTTGATCCATCAGGTGAGCGGATCGCATCTAAGCAGCACGCGTTTATCGAGGCAAAGGCTGACGGATATTACCTAACTGATAATCAGAGTACGAATGGGACGCTGGTCAACGGCAACACTATCCAGGTCACCAAGCTTAATGCCGGCGACTCGATCCAGTTTGGCAAGAACGGTGTCGTTGCTCGTGTGTCGATAAGCCAGCCTGCAGCCCAGCAATTTCAGGCTCCCGAGCAATTTCGCGAAGCTCAACTAAATCAGTTCAATCAAGCCGCCGCCCAGCAACTGCCGGATAGCTTCCAGAATTCGATGTCCAACATTGGCCTCGGCCAGATACCGAAGGTCGGAGAACCAGCGCCAAGCAAGGCGCTGCTCTACTTCGGTATCGGAACGACCATCCTTGGCATCGTGTTTCTCTCGCTCATCGTTGTTGCCATTATGTTCCTGAGCGTTGGGATCGTGCCGGCCGTCATTGCCTCCGTTGTAGCATTCGTCCCTGCTATCCTTTACCTCTTTCCGTTCATCTGGCTTGACCGTTACGATCCCGAACCGTTTTGGCTATTGGCCCTTGCATTTGCATGGGGAGCCCTTGTGGCTGTTGTCGTCTCCTTCATCCTGAATACCCTTTTTGGTATAGGCGTCGCGGAAACGATCGGCGGCCAGGGAGGCGAAATCCTCGGGAATGTGCTTGGTGCCATCGTGTCAGCACCCATCGTGGAAGAGGCATCTAAAGGCGTCGGGCTACTTATCCTTTTGATATTCTTTCGCCGATATTTCGACGACATCCTGGACGGTATCGTTTTTGCCGGTATCATAGCCTTGGGCTTCGCCACGGTCGAGAACGTCCTGTATTACGGCAGGGCCATATTCGTCGAACTATATGTTCCGCCGATGCCCGGGGAAGAGCGGAACGTTTTTCTTGAAATATTCGTTGCCAGAGGCATGTTCTCACCTTTCGCTCACGCGACTTTCACTGCGTTGACCGGAATCGGTTGCGGCCTAGCGAGGGAATCCCATCACACGGTGGTAAAGATTATGATGCCGATCCTCGGTTTTATTGGCGCGGTCATCCTTCACGCGATCTGGAATACAATGGCAATCTTCCTTGGAGGATTCGGCGGTTACTTTGGACTCCTCCTTGGATATGTCGTGGTTCAGGTGCCCTTTTTCGTTATATTCGTTGGCTTCGCTCTATTCATTATGAGGCGCCAGAATAAGATCCTAAAGGAGATGCTTGCAATTGACATGGCCCGCGGACTTATACCACAGGAACATGGCGAAAAAGCGGTCTCGGCCTTCAGGGGAACTGCTTGGCTGCTGAGCGGGATCTTTAACGGGAAGTTCTTGCCTCGCAGCCGATACCTCAGGGCAATGGGCAAGCTTGGATTGAGCTACTGGCATATCCAACGAGCGACGGCGGCGCAGGGGCAAACCGGCAGCTTTCAACAGAATCCGATCCTCCGCGAAGAGGTCCTAAAGTGGCGTGACAAGGTTTGACGGTGGCATCGGGCAGCTGCGCCTTTCGTTCTTCAAAATCGACAAATTTTACGAGCGGTGTCGAACAACATCATCGTATTGCTGGACCTCTTCGATGCCAAAAGATTTCCCAATAACGACCGAAAAGTTCGACAAGCTGCTGGATTGGCTCGACAAAGACAGTTCGCTCGCGGCAGTTCGTTATGAGAACATACGCACGCGCCTGATCCGGCTATTCAGTTGCCGCGGCTGCTTTGACTCAGAAGATCTAGCGGACGAGACGATCAATCGGGTTACTCGAAGGATCGACGAACTTGTGAACTCGATCCACGGGAATCCAGTCTCTTATTTCTACGGAGTCGCGTCGAATATCTATCTCGAGTGGCTGCGTGATCGTCGACGCTTCACTGAGCTTCCGCCTGACACAGCCCTAAAGGAAAATGAGACCGACGACGATGGAGAGCACGCTTGCCTGGACACGTGTCTCGAAGAGTTGGCGATCGATGATCGGGCACTGATCCTGGATTATTACCAGGGTGAGAGATCTGAAAAGATCCAGAATCGCCGCCAGATCGCTGCTCGAATGAAGATATCCTCCAATGCTTTGCAGGTTAAGGTTTTGCGGCTGAGGACCGGCATCAAGCGGTGCCTTGATGACTGTATGCTGAAGAGTGGTGTGTGAAAGGTTTCAGCCCCTATTTTCAATACTCTTAGTAGGGTCGGTCTTATGGAAAGCAACATTAAAGATCCGATCACAATTCGACGCTATCTCCTTTGCGAGTTGACCGACGAACGGCTGATCAGCGAAGTGGCGGAAGCTATGCTCTGCGACGATGTTTACGCAGAGACGGTCGAGTTGGCCGAAGAAGATCTGATCGAAGATTATCTCGAGCAACGGCTCTCCGAGAGCGAGAGATCGGGATTTGAAAAAAGGCTGGAAAATTCGTCGGAATTACGAGAACGCTTGCGTTTGGTCAAAGGGCTCAAACAACGTTCCGACCGACGAGTTTCGACCTTGACTTCAGATAAGGCGTGGTCGTTTCCATTCAATTTCTTTCGTTTGCCCGCCTTTCAGTTTGCTGTTGTTCTGATCGGGATAATAGCGATCGGAATAGTGGTCTGGCGAATAGGTTTCGTCAGCGATATCACCGAAATAGCGCTCGCTGACCTTCGAAAGTCCGTGTCCGGGCAGCGCATGACGATCGGTCGTTCCAGTCTGGATTCGTCGTACGTACCGGTGGTCACCACACGCGGACCGCGTCAGAGTATCGATCAGGCATCGCCTGAGTTTCGAAACGCACGCGCCCTATTACTGACCGCAGAGGTCGAAGCGCCTGGTGACGCGAAAGTTCTGCATATGCTCGGGATGCTCTATCTGGCAGAACAGGACCTCGATAAAGCCTTGGTCGAGATGCTCAAGGCTGAAAAGCTTGATTCAACCGATGCCGTCCTGCTTGCCGATATCGGCGCCGTCTATTTCGAGAGGTCTGCCCGCGATAGGTCCGCGGAATCCGGTGAAACGAGGACGCGAGATCTTGTATTGTCCTTGGATTACACTGAACGATCCCTAAAACTAAGGCCTGACCGGACTGAGACGATTTTTAACCAGGCTCTAATCCTTTCAGAAATGGGCCTCTCGACAAAGGCCAGAAGAGCTTGGGAAGATTACTTGCAAAGGGATCCAAGTTCCCAATGGGCCAGTGAGGCGAGGAAGCGGCTTGAATCTCTTGATAAGGCAAAGGTTGTTTCGCATGGCCCAGACCAGATCCTCTCAGATTTTTGGGCAGCTTATGACACTCAAGACACTGAGAAGGCGTGGCAGATAGTCAGCGAAACTAAGGAGTTGATCAGCGGATCGCCAGTGTTTTTTCAGTTGGCAAGACGGTACGTTAACGCTGGAACGGCGGAAGAAGCGTCGCGAAACCTTGACGGTATGAGGTTTGTTGCCGAACTCGAAACTGCTCGGACACCAGACAAGTACTTCCCGGAACTATATAAGTATTATCGTGATCTCGACCGCGAGAATAAGCTCTTATTAGCGCGTGCTGCCGAGAGATCCGGCATCGGCTACAGGGCGATGCTGGCAGGGAATTGGACGGAGGCCTTCACTTCCTTTCAGGAAGTGAGAAGCGTTTATGCTGAGGCGGGAAATACTTGGGAAGCCGATCTGGCAAAATTTCAGCTCAGTTATTCATTGACGCAGCAACGCCAGATCGAAGAGAGTTCCAAAAAACTAATTGAGCTAGGTGACTCAAGCACAGCCAAGCAGCACTCCTGGCTCTCTTCGCTCGCCGATGGTTGGTTAGCGAGCAATAGATCGCTTAACGGCGATTATTCCGCATCCATTGGATTCAATGATCGATCGCTGAAAAACGCGAAGCTGGACGGCGATTCCCTTGGCGTTCAGAAGGCGGTTAGCCAGTTGGTGAGCCAGTATACTAAGCTCGGTAACGAAGACCGCGTGCTGGAGCTTATTGACCAGACATCTTCGTTCGCACCTCGTTATTTTCAGAGCCCAAGACAGCTTTCCCGGAATCATTTATTTATTTCTCAAGCTCTTCACCGGTTCGGATATTTCGCGGGAGCCGAGGCATTTGCTGATGAACATCTCACGGTCGCGTCCGACGTTTTGAAGGACGCATGGCTAACGCATTCAGCTCATTTGAACAAGGCGAGCTCTCTATCTAAATTAGGCAGGGTTGACGAGGCGCTCGTCGCGGCCGACCGTGCGTCGCAGATATCCCGAACTTTCACTGACCCGGTGATGAGCAAGAGGCTGGGTTTTCAGGCAACGCTCTTGCGTGCCGATATCTATCGCGAAGCCGGCCGGTGTTCGGCTGGGTTAAGCGACTATGATCGGGTCGTTGCCGAAAATCCCTCTACCGAGTTCGTTACGTCGCTCTACCGTGCTCGACGCGGCAGATTGGAGTGCCTGGCGGCCCTTGGACGTGGTACTGAATTCGTGAATGAAATGGAGGCCGTGATCGGCTTGTTTGAGAACAGCCGGAGGATCATCGAGGACGAATCGGACCGTCATATCTTTTTTCACGGAGAGCAATCTGTCTACGACCTCGGGACAGAGTACGCGTTTTCAAAACTGAACGATCCGCTGATGGCGTTTTCGTATTCAGAACGGTCGCGGGCAAATTCGTTGCTCGAGCAGATTCCGGGGCAGACACCGGGGCCTGATTTGGCCTCACTCCAAAGGGCGGTGCCGGAAGGAGTGTCGGTCCTCTATTTCGCGGTCCTCTCCGAAAGAACGCTGATCTGGGCCGTGAGCAAGGATGAATGGGAAGTGAGATCGATCCCGATATCCGGCCAGGACCTGGAGGAACTGGTCGATGCATTTTCCAGTTCAATATTGAGAAAGGCGTATTCCAAGCAAAGTGCCGAGTCTCTGTACTCGTTATTGTTGGAGCCGCTCTCAGGCGCGATCGGAGGCAAACGCCTGTTGTGCATTATCCCGGACAAATCTCTGGCGATGTTACCATTTGCGGCATTGCGTCAGCCGGGAGGTGAAAAGTTCTTGATCGAGCAAGTCGCGCTCACATACTCGCCCGGATCGCGGGTCTTGAGCAAGTTGTCAGCCGACCACGTCGAAAAGTCTGACGGCGGCGGGGATAAGTTTGTCGGCATTGCGGCAACCGAATTTGATCGCGCGGGGAATCCAGGATTGGACGACATTCCCGGCGCAGCGTTGGAAGTGGCCGAGATCGCTGAAAAGTATGATCGGCCCGCCAAGTTTGTCGGGGTTGCGGCTACGAGATCTGCATTTACGTCCGCCCTGGATAAAGGTACGATCTTTCACTTTGCCGGCCACTATGTAGCAAACCGCAAATCTCCCGAACGTTCAAAATTTCTACTCGCCGATGGTGATCTGACGATCGGGAATCTGAGTCGGCAGATAGGTCGTGAACCGAAGCTAGTCATCCTATCGGCCTGCGATTCCGGTATAGAACGATATTATTCGGGCGAAGGAATGATCGGAGCCGCCCGCGTATTTCTAGCCGCCGGCATCCCAGAGGTTATCGGAAGCCGGTGGGAAGTTGATTCTGAAGCGACTCGCGTATTGATGTTCTCATTTCACCGTATCCAGTCGATCCGGGGCTCACGCACCGTTGATGCCCTACGAACTGCGCAAATGGAAATCCTCAGGGCACAAGCAATTTACAGTGAACCATACTATTGGGCAGGTTTTATGTCGATACAAGGATCTCGCAAAATCTGAGAAGCTAAAGGAGGATAGAATATACGAAATGGCAACTAATCGAAGGCTCGCACCCGCAGGAGAGCCGACAAGACCCATCACCAGCGACAAGCCGAGTTCGTCAAGTGCTACGGTTTCAATGAAAATTTACGGTCTAGCCTTGTTGTGTTCAAATCCGAGGGGCAAAAGTGTGCAGATCGGTTTTATTGGAATGCACCATGACCCGATTCATTTTCATGTTTTCGATCCGAACGGCAACGATTACATTGACTTTCGCGGTCAGAATCACAAGGAATATCATATCTTGATACAAAAGAGCATCGTTCGGACGCAAGGGAACTTCTACGAAGATGGCAGGATGTTTCCGAAAGACTCGAAGGATTTTAGATGGATGCCCGATATGCACAGGCTTCATCCCGGCAGCAAGATCAAGCCCGGAGTCTCGGCACAATTCTCGGCGATTCTTGAACTTAGCGATGCTGTGTTTTATACGGCCGACAAAGCCAACAATGATGCTATTTTGTCGGAGACGAACAACCTCAAGCCGACGATCAAGGAGAAGTTTGGACGGCTTCTTGGTGCCGACATCGCCTGCGAAGAAAATGATACCGGTGTGAACATCTCCATTTTCGAAGGCGGTGATTTACTGCGGGGCTATCCCAAAGAGCTTGACAAGCGGTCGAAACCTTGGACGATGGAGATCCATACGAAAACACAGGGAGGCGATCATATGGATATGCTCTATGGCTGTCTCGATGACACAGGCGCGTACAAGTATTCACTTAAGTATAACGTCGTCAGGGAAAGGGCACTCGTCTCACGATGCGCCGACGTAAGGTCCAACGAGTATGCCGGCCAGCCTTTCTCGGACGGTGACGGACCATTCTAGTTCTAGGTGAAAGGAAAAAGAGGCAGCCAGAACAGCTGCCTCTCCAAATGGTAGGCCGAGCAGGGATCGAACCTGCGACCCGCGGATTAAGAGTCCGCTGCTCTACCGACTGAGCTATCGACCCGAAAACACGAAATTATACCAACAATAGAAAGAAAGTCCAATTTGCAAAATCAGGAGCCTTATACGTTCACGATTTGGTTGTTTATTTGTATTCGTTCAGAATAGGTTGGGATGAAAGAGTGTCCGAAATGCGAATCCTGTTACCCTGACGCGGTTGTCGAGTGTCCGAACGACCAGACGGCGACGCGGCTGTCGCTGCCAGGCGAACAGCTCTTGGCCGGACGTTATTTCCTTTCCAGTCGATTGGGCCGAGGTGCGATGGGTCAGGTTTATCTTGCCAACGACAACAAGTTCGCCGCTCGAAAGGTCGCTGTAAAGACCGTTCGCCAGGACATTCTGAGCAGCGATGACTTGCAGGAAGGCGAGGCGATCGCACGTTTTGAACGTGAAGCTCAGGCGGCGGCGTCCATTCAGCACCCCAACACGGTCAGCGTCACGGATTTCGGAGAAACCGCCGATGGCATTTTCTATCTTGTGATGGAATATGTCGAAGGTGAGACGCTGCACAAACTGCTTCGCCGCGAAGGAACGCTTCCTGTAAAGAGGGCGGTCCATCTGCTTAGACAGATCGCCGATGGCGTAGACGCGGCACACGACCTCAACATCCTTCACCGCGATCTAAAGCCTGCGAATATCTTCCTAATGCAGAAAGGGAAGAGCGGCGACGGATTCATCAAGGTCGGCGACTTCGGCCTGGCAAAGATCATTAATCAGACGGTCACGGATTTCAGCTCGAACGCAACTCCTTCATCACGCGGCATCATCGGGACGCCGGAGTTCATGTCGCCTGAGCAGATGCAGCCCGAGATAGGTGTTGACGTCCGGGCCGACGTCTATGCGCTTGGGACGATCGCTTATCTGATGCTCGGCG
>JANNNS010000255.1:0-8646 GCA_031398645.1 Acidobacteriota bacterium | reverse complement strand
GTTATCGCCTGTGCCTGAGCACCGCCCATTTCGCCAAGGCCCGCGGTAAGCACAAGCTTTCCGGCCAGACTGCCCCACCCGTGTTGGCGGGCGAGCGAACCAAAGGTCTCGTATGTTCCCTGGAGAATGCCCTGCGTACCGATGTAGATCCACGAACCCGCAGTCATCTGGCCGTACATCATCAGGCCCTCGGCCTCGTACTTGTCAAACTGTTCTTGCGTGGCCCAGTGTGGAACGATGTTCGTATTCGCTATGAGTACTCTGGGGGCATCGGTATGCGACCGGAAGATGCCCACTGGCTTCCCAGACTGGACGAGCAGCGTTTCGTCGTCATTCAAGTCCCGCAGAGACCGAAGGATCGCGTCAAAGCTTTCCCAATTCCGAGCCGCCTTGCCTCTTCCGCCATAGACGATCAAGTTGTCGGGGTCGAACGCTACATCCGGGTCCAAATTATTCTGGATCATTCGGTAGGCAGCCTCGATAAGCCAATTTTTGCATGTAAGCTCTGTACCGGTCGGAGCCTTTACGATTCTTGTCATAGGTATGGTTTCTGATTGATCTCTACATAAGCTACAATCAGCCCAATTGTTTGGCAACTATCCAGATTCTCAGCGCGTAAGGAAGAATATGAAACGTAGATCATTGATAATCTCTTCTCTTCTCGTAACCCTTGTTTTTGCGTGTGTCGCAATGGCGCAGAAAAGTGAGCCGCCGGCAAACCCTGCCTATGATGCGGAACTTGCAAAGCGGCTCGGCGCCGATGATCGGGGAATGCGCCAGTACGTGATGTGCTTTCTGAAAACCGGCCCTTTGAAAGTCACAGATAAGGCGAAGGTCGATGAGCTAATGAAAGGTCATTTCGGGATGATCACCCGATTGGCGGCGGCCGGAAAGTTGATCGCGGCCGGGCCCTTCGTAGAAGGTGGCGAATTTCGCGGTATTTATCTTTTTGACGCGAAGACGGTCGAGGAAGCAAAACAACTGACCGAAACTGATCCGTCGATCAAAGAAGGCTATTTTAAGGTCGAGTTCATTAAATGGTACGGCTCAGCGGCAATGATGGAAGTCAACGGGATCCACAAAAAGATCGCCAAAATAAGTCTATAAACGATGCAGACGACTGCGGACCTTCTCATTGTAAATATCGGCCAACTCGTTACCTGTACTTCAGACGGCAGGCCGAAGCGCGGTAACTTGATGGCCGATGTCGGCATCATCCCTAACGCGGCGGTCGCTGTGATCGGTGGTAACATCGTCGGTTTTGGGAATTCAAGCGACGTAGCGGCCGCGTTCTGCTCCGATTCGACGATCGATGCCCAGGGAAGGGTGGTCACGCCTGGGTTTGTCGATCCGCACACTCACATCGTATTCGGCGGCGATCGGCTGGATGAGTTTGAGCTAAAAATAAAGGGAGCGGACTATCTCGAGATCCTTCAAAACGGCGGCGGAATTATCTCGACCGTTCGGGAAACGCGGAAGGCTTCCTTCGAACGCCTCGTAGATGCGGGCATCCATCGACTCAACAAGATGCTTGCATCCGGGACGACGACTGCCGAGATAAAGACCGGATACGGCCTTGATACCGCAACCGAGCTTAAGATGCTCGAGGTGATCGCTGAACTCGACAAGACTCACCCCGTCGATATTGTTCCGACACTGTTAGCTGCCCATGCTTTTCCACCGGAGTTCAAGAATGACCACGAGGCGTATGTTGACCTGATCTGCGGCGAGATCCTTCCGAAAGCCTGGGACTGGTATCTTGCCTCTCATTTCAGGCAAAAGAAAACTCCGATATTTGCGGACGTATTCTGCGAAAAGAACGCTTTCGACCTTCAGCAAACAGAACGTGTCTTGACCACTGCAAAGGCCTTATGGTTCGGGATCAAAGCTCATGCCGACGAGTTTACCAACCTTGGCGGCAGCCGATTGGCGATCGAGAAAGGTGCGGCGTCGATCGATCATCTGGATGCTATTTCGGACGACGAGATAAGACTCCTTGCTGATTCGGAGACCGTTGGAGTGATCACACCTACGGTAAATTTCAATTTCGGCAGCTCTGAGTTTGCCGACGCCCGCAGGTTGATAGATTCCGGATGTGCCGTCGCCCTTTCAACCGATTATAATCCCGGTTCGGCACCTTGCCCATCCCAGCCAACGGCGATGGCGATCTCATGCAGATATCAGAAACTTCTTCCGGCGGAAGCACTCAACGCCGCAACGATCAACGCTGCATTTGCGATCGGGCAGGGCCATCGAGCAGGCTCGATCGAGGAAGATAAGCGGGCTGACCTTGTGTTATTTGCAACGAAGGATTATCGCGAGATCGCTTACGAATTCGGTGGTGAACTATCAGACGTTGTTATCAAGCGCGGAGAGGTTGTACATGACTCGCGATGAATTCGAGGACCTTCTGTCGTCGCTCGCCGATAATTGGTCAAACAGTCGCTATGAAAAAGTAGCCTTAAAGTTCGCTGAGAACGTCTTTTACTCTGATGCTCACAATTACACCTTTAACGACCGTGCTTCACTTCTAGCTTTCTTTCGCGACGACGACGGACATCCACAATACTGTCGTTTTCACAATTCTGCTTTTGATGAAGTGCGTCAGGTCGGTGCAGCGGAATATACTTACGAGGGCACGTCGCTATATCACGGCACGGCTTGGATTCGGATCCACGGGGATGAGATCACAGTCTGGCGCGAGTACCAGCATAGATCCGAGCAAAGTTGGGAAGAGTTTTGGAAATAGATGAATGAGATAGTTCTTGACGGTGAAAGCCTGACCTTTGACCAAGTCTGCTCGGTCGCCCACGGGAAACCGGGCAAGCCGCTAGTTGTACTCGCTCAAAAAGCGAGGGCCGCGGTAGATCGAGCGGCGGCGGCGGTTGATACCTTGCTGGAACGCGGTGAGATCGCTTACGGGATCACCACTGGGTTTGGCGCGTTCAAAGACAAGATCATTAGCCGTGAGGAGGTGGAACAGCTCCAACGGAATATCGTTGTCAGTCACGCCGTCGGTGTCGGCGATCCGTTCGACACGCCAACAGTCAGGGCTATAATGCTGATACGTGCGAATACGCTGGCTCGCGGATTCTCCGGCATCAGACTTGAAACTCTTGAGCTTATCCTCGAATGCCTGAACCGCGGCGTCCATCCGATAATTCCCGAAAAGGGTAGCCTTGGTGCGAGTGGTGACCTTGCTCCTCTTGCCCATTTTGCGTGCGTTCTGATCGGTGAAGGCGAAGCTGAGTTCAACGGCATCACTTATCAAGGCGGCGAGGCTCTGTCGAAAGCGGGTCTTTCGGGTGTCTCCTTGAAGGCAAAAGAAGGCTTGGCATTGACCAACGGCACCACGGTAATGACCGCGGTCGGATTACTGGAAACTGCCCGTGCGATCCGGCTTTCCGAACTGGCTGATGTCTCAGGGTGCCTGAGTCTCGAAGCACTTAACGGAACCTTATCCGCATTCGACGACCGCATCCACCAGCTTCGTCCGCATCCGCGACAGATCGAGTGTGCTCGTAATTTGCGTGGGATCCTTGAAGGCAGTGAGTTCGTTCGTGAATTCGACCCTACAAATGTTCAGGATGCCTATACTCTCCGCTGCATGCCCCAGGTTCACGGAGCCTGTCGTGACGCTGTGGCCTATGCCGAATGGCTGCTGAAACTTGAGCTAAATGCTGTTACCGATAATCCGCTCATTTTCCAGGATGGCGAAGGTAAGATCGAGGTTATCTCGGGAGGGAATTTCCACGGCGAACCACTCGCACTGGCCTTTGACTATCTGACTATCGCGCTTGCGGAGCTAGGGAATATCTCCGAACGACGGATAATGCGACTCACCGACGAGTCGTCGAACGCTCACGTGTTGCCTGCATTCCTGACGCAAAACGGCGGGCTGAACTCCGGCTTTATGATCGTTCAGTACACAGCGGCTGCCCTTTGCACGGAAAACAAGGTTCTCGCACATCCGGCGAGTGTGGATACGATCCCGAGTTCGGCAAATGTCGAGGATCACGTGTCGATGGGGTTGACGGCCGTGCTGAAATTGCGACAGGTCGCGGAGAATCTTGAAATAATTCTCAGCCTAGAGTTGTTATGTGCGGCTCAGGGAATCGATTTTAGGAAGCAGAAGCTCGGAGCCGATAAAACTCTTGGATTTGGGACCCGCGAGATCTATGATGACATCAGGTCGAGGATACCGTTTATCGAGCGCGATGAGTATATGAAGCCGCACCTAACTGCAGTAGGGGACATAGCCCGACGGTACGGAAGAACGGCGTTCGAAGTGTCGTAAGATGTCAGATCAAGACGCTCAGTCTTCAACCGGTTTGCCAAGCATGCCGCGGTAATTACCGAAAAGCCTACAACCTTTGTCGTGGCAGTGATCATCATCATTTCGTGGGCATTCCTCGGGCCATTGTTTGGGTTTAGCGACACCTGGCAGGTTGTGATAAATACGGGCACTACGATCATCACATTTTTGATGGTCTTTCTGATCCAAAATACGCAAAACCGTGACGGCGAAGCAGTTCAGATCAAGTTGGACGAACTTATCCGCTCGATCAAAGGAGCGAGGAATCAGGTAATGAATCTTGAAGAACTTGACGAGAAAGCCCTTGACGAAGTGCGTAAAGAATATCTTGAGCTTGCGGAAGATGCGGCTCGGCATTTGGATGAGAAAAAGAGGTGAAATTCTGACGGGAGCCTCCTGGCTCGCGGCGATCTTGATGATCCTCTCCGTAATGGGCAGCGAGATGTTCGCGGCAGACTGCCGGCTAGCGACCGATAAGCTCGGTGCCCGACTTTTTGCTGAATACGGCGCAATGTTCTTCGCGACGCAGGATGTCATACTCCCGAAGACGTGTATCTTCGCCTCCGAAGATGAAGTCAGGAACTTTCAGGCCAAATTAAAGACAACGAGTGCAAAGATCGGAAATGCTGAGATAGATCTCCAGTCAGCCGCGATGGAATCGCTGCAAAATGCGGTCAAACAGGCGGAAAATCGTGGAATTCGTATAACGCCACTCGACGGTGCAATTGCTGGAAAGAGAAGCTTCGCGGACACCCAGAGGATCTGGAATTCGCGGTTTCTACCCGGACTTGACTACTGGGTACGCCGCGATAGGCTATCACGCACCGAAGCGGATGCTGCCCGAGGACTTGGCGTCCTTGAGCAGGTTGAGCAGGTGCTCAAGTGGGAAGCAAAAGGGATGTTCTTTAGTACCGGAAAGAACAGGTCAATAATTTCCTCTGTAGCTCCGCCCGGGACGTCGCAGCACCTTTCTCTGCTCGCTTTTGATATCGAGCAGGCTCGGAATAAGGCGGTCCGCGATATAATGAACGCCAACGGGTGGTTTCAAACCGTCGTGAATGACTCACCGCATTTCACGTATCTTGGCGTTGCGGAACTAGAGCTACCGAAACGCGGTCTTAAGGCAACCATCCGTGGCGGCTACAAGTATTGGGTCCCGGCATTATGAAGCGAACTTTTAGTAGCAGTGTAGCCCTTCTCTGGATAACGGCAGCCGCTCTCTCTTTGGTTGGCTGCTATGATCCCCCGAAGAACAATTCCGGCAACGCCGTCAATTACGCTCCCTCGAACACCAATTCTGATCTTCCAGCAAAACAAAAGCCTGTGGAAACCAACCAGAACACCTCGAAAGAGAAAGAACGCCAAGGGTTTACTGGCAATTTACCGCCCGGATTCTCACGTCCTGAAAGTAGCGTTGAGAATACGCTTCTTGGCGAATACGGCGCGATGTTCGTCGCACGCGGAGTCACGGTACCGACGACGATAGTGTTCAAGGACGAGGCTGAGGTTTCGGCGTTTCAGGCCAGGATGCAGATCACAGGCGAGACGCTCGATGGAAAGAGGCTCGAGTTGCAGGCTGCTGCGATGGACGACCTAAGGAAAGCGATAGGCGACGCGAAAGCCCAAGGGGTTTCCATCTCGCCGCGGGACGTTGATTCCGCCCGGCGAAGCTATGATGAGACGGTCGGATTGTGGAAAAGCCGTGTCGACCCCGCTCTTACACACTGGGTTAGCAAGGGAAAGTTGACTCAGACCGACGCCGACCGAATATCGGCACTATCTCCCTTCGAACAGGTGCCCGAGGTGTTGAAACTTGAAGAAAAGGGCATTTTCTTCGCGAAAGACCTCTCAAAATCTATAATCTATTCCGTGGCGCCTCCCGGAAGCTCGCAGCATCTGTCACTTCTGGCCCTGGACGTCCGGGAACACGAAAATGAAAAGGTCCGCGCGGTCCTCGCGAAACACAAATGGTATCAAACCGTCGTTTCGGACTTGCCCCACTTTACCTATCTGGGAGCAGAGGAGGCTGAGCTTCCGTCGCTAGGCTTAAAAAAAGTATCGTCGGGTGGCCGGATTTTCTGGGTTCCCGACATCTGACTCATTTAGCCAGCAGCTCTACCGTTTTTGCTGGTAAAGTTGCAGGACTTCATTTATCATCAACCTCGTAAGCATTGCCATTAAATGATATAGAGGTACCGCACTTTGCAGCCAACCGATATTTCCGATCCCGAATATTTCCACAAGGTCGTGGACTGTCAGTACGCATGCCCGGCGCACACGCCAGTTCCCGAATACATCCGTTTGATCGCCGAAGGTAAGTATACCGAGGCGTATATGATCAACTGGGACTCGAACGTCTTTCCAGGTGTCCTGGGCCGCACGTGCGACCGTCCTTGCGAGCCCGCTTGCCGCCGTGGCCGCGTGGACGAAGAACCCGTCGCGATTTGTCGCTTGAAACGTGTCGCTGCGGACAATCGGGACGATGTCATCCCATACATGCCGCAAGCTCCGTTCAGACCAAACGGGAAAAAGATCGCACTCATTGGCGGTGGCCCTGCATCGTTGACGGTCGCCAGAGACCTGGCACCCTTGGGATATGAGGTCCATCTCTTCGATGAGCAGATAAAGGGCGGCGGATTTATGCGCTCGCAGATACCGGCTTTCCGCCTGCCAGAACACGTACTTAATGACGAGGTGGATTACATCCTCAGGCTCGGGATCCATACGCATTTTAAGCACTATGTCGATAGCCTGAAAGGCGTCCTTGAACAGGACTATGACGCTGTGTTTGTCGGCACTGGAGCCCCGCGAGGGCGAGACCTTCCCGATCTGCCCGGACGCCAGGAAGGCGATGCGAACATTCACATTGGTATCAACTGGCTCGGCTCCGTCGCTTTCGAACACACCGAGAAGATTGGCAAGCGCGTCATCGTCCTCGGCGGCGGAAACACGGCGATGGACTGCTGCCGGACAGCTCGCCGACTGGGCGGAGAAGACGTTAAGGTGATCGTCCGCTCGCCATTCGCGACGATGAAGGCGTCGCCGTGGGAGAAGGAAGACGCCCAACATGAAGACATCCCGATCATCGACAACCACGTGCCGAAGAGCTTCGTGATCGAGGATGGCAGGTTGGCTGGGATGACCTTCGAAAAAGTAGAAGCGAAATACGATGAGAGCGGTAAGCGAAGCTTAGTTCCGACGGGCGAACCCGACGTGTTTTATCCAGCCGATGACGTTCTGATCGCAGTCGGCCAGGAGAATGCTTTCCCGTGGATCGAACGTGACATCGGCATTGAGTTCGACAAGTGGGAAATGCCCGCCGTTGATAAGGTCACCTTTCAGTCTTCAAATCCCAAGGTATTCTTTGGTGGTGACGCCGCCTTCGGTCCCGAAAACGTGATCACTGCCGTGGCCCACGGCCATCAGGCGGCCGTATCGATCGATCTTTTCTGCCAAGGGAAAGACCTAAGGACCGAACGCCTATCGCCCTACGTGAACCTTCATTCAATGAAAATGGGCATTCACGAATGGGCATATGACAGCACCGTAGACGAATATGATCGTCTGGTCGTTCCGCAAGCGGATAAGACCGTCACGCTGAAGGATCGGAAGCGGGAGGTTGAGCTTGGATTTGACCCGCTCGCCGGTTACAAGGAGGCGGAACGGTGTCTTAACTGTGACGTGCAAACCATATTTCACGCTCCAAAGTGTATCGAATGTGACGCCTGCGTAGATATTTGCCCAACAAGCTGCATCACCTTCACGGCAAATGGTGAAGAGGAGGATCTACGAAGTCGCACAAAGGTCCCTGCACTGAATCTTTCTCAAGACTTGTACGTCTCAGAATCGCTCGCACAGACCGGCCGCATCATGGCGAAAGACGAGGACGTCTGCCTCCACTGCGGCCTCTGTGCCGAACGCTGCCCCACCGCCGCCTGGGACATGCAAAAATTCTGGTACAACGTCACCAAAGCCGGCGAGGTCAAGTACGGTAACCTAGTGCAGATAGAACGCAATGGCTCGGCGTTAGAATATACCAAACGATAGAGGTGTGCTCATGCTTACGGTCTTTAACCCATGACGAATCTCAAAAAATATCGATTTGAGTACCTGCTCATTATTGGTGCGATCGGGTTGGGCGTTACCGGCTTTTGGAATATCTTCTTCGGTCCTGAAGCAAAGCCTACTTCGCACCATTTCTTTCACGTAATCACCGTGTTTGGTTGGCTGTTTCTGCTCCTTTATCAACTTAGCCTCATCGGAAAGAAACAAATTTGGGGTCACAGACAGATCGGGCTCTCAATTCTATTTTTTGCGCCTTTGCTCGTGGC
>JANNNS010000246.1:0-2251 GCA_031398645.1 Acidobacteriota bacterium | reverse complement strand
AGTAAATATCGGCAGGGGAAATAATGCTCTCGCGGGCAATATCTCCTTCTTTGTAAGTGTATTCGCCGCCTCCGTTCCACAGCGGGTTATTGATCAGCAGCGTCGTCAGCAAGCAAAGCACGGCAAAGCCGATCCAGAATCGCTGCCCCGGGGACAACCTTAAAAATGGTGCGGCGATAGCAGCCCAAATACGTCGGCGAATTCGTGTCGACGAAGAACTCAGTTCCTGGGCTCGCTTGCTCATTTAGTGATCTTTCTGTGTCGCGGGTCAATTCCAGGCCGCGGTCTCGAATCTATTTACACGATCTCCGATCCGTTCGACCAACACTTTCAGTGATTTTGGTTGGATAGCCGAAACTGACACGTATGGCAATCCTTTGTCAAGCGATATCTGGCGGATCAAAGGCTCGAGCATCTCTGGAGTTGCTCTGTCGGTCTTGTTCAAAACTACTATCTGAGGTATCTCGCCAAGCTCTAGTTCGGCCAATATCTTATCGACAGACTCGACCTGCTGAAGGGCTCCAGGATTGGCCGCATCTACGACATGTAGAAGCAGGTCGCTATCAGAGATCTCCTCAAGCGTCGCTCGAAACGCAGCCACAAGCGTCGGCGGCAGATCACGGATAAAACCGACCGTGTCATTTATGATCACTTCCTGCTCATACGGCAGCCTTAAACGCCGCGACGTCGGATCGAGCGTCGCAAACATCTTCTTCTCCGCGTAAACGTCGCTCTGAGTCAAAGCATTCAGCAGCGTCGATTTCCCGGCGTTCGTATACCCGACAAGTGAAATGACCGGCAAATTCTTCTGCGAACGATTCTTTCGCCGTTCAGAACGCTGACGCCGCAGCCCTTCGACCTGTTTTTCAAGCTGGGCGACCTTGTCACGCACACGGCGGCGGTCCGTCTCAAGCTTCGTTTCACCCGGCCCGCGTCCGCCGATCCCGCCGGCGAGTCTTGAAAATGCCGAGTTCTGTCCCATCACAAGGCGAGGAAGCAAGTATTTCAACTGTGCAAGCTCAACCTGTAATTTCCCTTCCCGCGACTGTGCCCGTTGGGCAAAAATATCAAGTATAAGCTGCGGCCGGTCAATCACCTTCAGATCTGTCGCCTCGGACAAGATGCGCACCTGAGTAGGCGAAAGTTCGGAGTCAAAAATGATAATGTCCGCCCCGAGCCGCATCGACCGCACGAGCAGATCTTCCAGCTTTCCGCGTCCTATCACAGTTCGCGGATCGATCTGAGGCCGCCGCTGAATTATCTTGTCGAGCACGACCACATCCGCCGAGGTCGCAAGTTCCTCCAACTCGGCCAATGACTCTTCGGCGTCCTCGGCGTAACCAGTCGTCACGCCGATGAGGATAGCCCGGTCACGATTCGTCTGCCGCTGGCGAGCCGTCTGGCGCTGACGAGCCATTTCGTCTTCCAGCGATTCGATCAATGCCGTGAAGTCAGTATCGAGATGCGCCGGGATCTCGGGCTTGAGGAATTCATACGGCTTGCCGCCATCTTCCTCCTGCAGAGCTTCGGCACTTGACGGC
Organism: Acidobacteriota bacterium; assembly: GCA_031398645.1. GTDB lineage: Bacteria > Acidobacteriota > Blastocatellia > Pyrinomonadales > Pyrinomonadaceae > OLB17. Next base: position 710 of record JANNNS010000246.1, on the reverse strand, counting down.
AGCAAGTGTGCCGAATGGACCAAGCCCGGCAATCCGGTAGATTTGTCGACTTGGATGATCGACATCAGGTCGAGCCGGAGCAATGCAAGGTCGGTAAGATCGTCCTGCGTCAGGGCTTCACCTAGCAAATGTGTGTGAACGCAGCGGAGCCCTCGAAAGCGGTCGGTCGAGACGCGCGAACGGCCAAAATCGGGCATTTCAAGCTGTTTCGCGGTTCCGACCATGACATACTCGACCTTTCCCTTTCGATTCAAAAGCACGCCGATCTGTCGTCCGGTCTCGTTCGATAACTCGGACATCTGACGGGCAAGCTCCGCGGACACGATCTCATCCGGCGGAACCCGGCGAGTCGAAAGCCGTTCGATCCGTTTTAATTGATTATGCTTTAAGCCCTGCGTAAATCCGTGAATCGCGTTAATAAGTCCACTCCTGACCGTCTTGTTTCTCTATGGCGTTATTATACCAAACTAGAAAGGGTCGGCTGCACGAAATGTGTTCCGTCAGCTTCGATATAAGGCCGCGGCCTTGAACTTTCGGGGCAGTTTAATACAATCGTCGGGTGCAGCCTCGTACAAAACGACAGCGAGAGGTCCTGGATTATATCGTGCAATTTGTTGACCGCAACGGCCACGAGCCGTCGTACCAGCAGATCGCACGGCAGCTGGGGCTTTCCGCTCGTTCCGGCATCCAGCGGCACGTGGCTGCGCTTG
>JANNNS010000243.1:0-15907 GCA_031398645.1 Acidobacteriota bacterium | reverse complement strand
TCGTGCATTGTCTGCACTCGGTCGGAATGCCGCTCGCGGATGGCCAGGCCGACGTGCCGTGGCCGTGTTCGCCGGACCCGAAGGACAAATACATCGTCCACTTTCCCGAAGAGCGTTCGATCATATCGTACGGTTCCGGCTACGGCGGGAATGCGTTGCTCGGTAAGAAGTGCCTGGCGTTGCGTATCGCTTCCACGCTCGGACGCGAGCAGGGCTGGCTGGCCGAACATATGCTCATCGTCGGTGTGAAGTCGCCTGACGGCAGAAAAGATTACGTGTGTGCGGCCTTCCCGTCGGCATGCGGCAAAACGAACTTCGCGATGCTCATCCCGCCGAAGCCGTTTCAGGAAGAAGGCTGGGAAGTTACCACAGTCGGCGACGACATTGCGTGGATCAAGCCCGACGAACACGGTAAATTGCACGCGATCAACCCCGAGGCAGGATTCTTCGGCGTCGCTCCGGGCACGAGCTACGATTCGAATCCGAACGCGATGGAGTCGATCAAGGAAAACACCATCTTCACCAACGTAGCTTTGACCGACGATGGCGATGTATGGTGGGAAGGCATGGACGGCGACAAGCCGGCACACGCCATCGATTGGCAGGGCAACGATTGGACACCCGCCAGCGACAAGCTAGCGGCACACGCCAACGCACGTTTTACCGCCCCGATAACACAGTGTCCGGTCGTGGACGAGAACTTCGATTCACCGAAAGGCGTGCCCATCTCGGCGTTCATCTTTGGCGGCCGTCGAAACTCAGTTGTTCCGCTCATCCAACAATCGTTCAACTGGGCGTTCGGCGTTTACATGGCCGCGACTATGGGGTCTGAAATGACCGCCGCCGCCTTCGGCAACATCGGCGAAGTTCGCCGCGATCCGTTCGCAATGCTGCCTTTCGCCGGCTATCACATGGGCGATTACTTCGCACACTGGCTCGACTTTGGCCGCCAGATACCCGAACCGCCCCGTATTTTCTCGGTCAACTGGTTCCGTAAAGGCGAGGATGGCAAGTTTCTCTGGCCTGGATTCGGCGAGAACATGCGTGTGCTGAAGTGGGTGGTCGAACGTGCCCGCGGCAGATCAAAAGGCGTCGAGACGCCGCTCGGATGGATGCCGCGTTACGACGACATGGACTGGCGTGGACTCGATTTTTCGCGTGAGCAGTTTGAAACCGTGATGAGTCTTGACCGTGACATCTGGCTAAAAGAGATAGCGATGCACGACGATCTTTTCTTTAAGCTCTATGATCGTCTTCCAAAGGAAATGACGTTCATCCGCGAACTATTGGTTTCGAACCTCTGGCGTTCGCCGGAGCTCGGCCTCGCAACACCGCGGCCCGAACCGGCCGAAGCAGTGAGAGCGGTCAGCAAGGGCGAGTAACCGGATCAGCCGCTGCGAAACTCGCACTTGAGTAACCGGTGTGTCCGGCACCGGTTAGCTAATGGGTTCATCAGCCTGCTATCATCGGTTGACCAGAAGAATATCAAGGAGGGTTTCAATGGTATCCAAAGGATTGTTTGTAAAACTGACCGCCAAGCCGGACAAGGTCGCTGAGGTCGAAGCATTATTGAACAGCGGTCTCGGTCTCGTGAACGATGAGGAACTCACGGTCACGTGGTATGCGATCAAATTTGATGCGAATACGTTCGGCATTTTCGATACGTTTTCAGGGGACGAGGGCCGTGATTCTCATTTGAACGGAAAACTCGCCGCCGCCCTGATGGCAAATGCCGCCGAGCTCTTTCTCGAAGGGCCCACGATCGAGAAGATCGACATCCTAGCCACAAAATCAGCTTCGAGTGCATGGGCTCAAAGCTCGGTGTCGTAAGCTGTTCTCTCTAGATGCGGATAGCACCGGTCATTATCGGCCTTCTGGTGGTTTTGACCACTATGGTACCTTTGTCGAAGCGACAGGTGTGGTGGATACGCATCTTAGACTTTCCGCGGTTTCAGATAGTGTTCGCTGGCTTGGTCTCGCTTATCTGGTACCTGGTCTCGGGCTTTTCGACTGCGTTTGACCTTGCTTTCACGCTTTCCGTCGCTGCCGCCCTCGCCTATCAGGCGTACATGATCTTCCCCTACACTCGCTTTGCCCGGCTGCAAACCGAATGGAGTCGCGATCCCGACCCGGCATCGACAATATCGCTGTTTTTCGCGAATGTGCAGATGAGCAACCGGAGAACCGAGAAGCTCAAGACGATCATAAGGGATGCGGACGCGGACCTTGTTCTGCTCGTCGAAACAGACGATTTTTGGCTGGAGCGGTTGCAGGAAACTCTGTCGGATTATAAGTACACCGTCCTGCAGCCGCAGGATAACACGTACGGAATGCTCCTGTTTTCACGCCTTGAGCTTATCGATCCAAAGCTCAAATTTCTCGTTCAAGACGACATTCCGTCGATCCACGGTCGCGTCCGGCTTCGATCGGGGCAGATCGTTGAGTTTCGTTGCCTGCATCCGCGGCCACCGGTACCGATGGAGTACAAGAACGCCGTGCCCCGTGACGCCGAGATAATAATGGTCGGCAGCGAGAATCGTAAGGATGATCTGCCGTTCATCGTTTTCGGCGACCTGAACGACGTGGCATGGTCGCCGACCAACTACCTATTCCAGAATATCAGCGGCCTGCTGGACCCGCGTGTAGGCCGTGGGTTTTATAACACGTTTCACGCAAAGATCCCGTTCTTAAGATTTCCGCTCGATCATCTTTTTCACTCGAACCATTTCCGTCTAGTAGAATTTCGCCGGCTCCCATATTTCGGCTCCGATCACTTCCCGGTCTATGGAAAGCTCAGTCTTGAAGCCGATGCTAAGCATGTGCAGGAAGAACCAACACCTGATGAAGAGGAGGTCATCGAAGCACGCGAGAAGGTGGCTTACGCGGCAGACGAGAAGGAGTAAATGGCGTCCTAAGCTTGCGTAACGGAGTACGAAAAATAGCACGTGTCCAGGAATCTCGTGTATAATATCGAACTATAACGGTGGCTGCGGCTTAACTGCGTGTACGAATTTTTGCAAACATTTTCCACTGCCGCTAATCTAATTCACGAATAACTATGCAAGACTTTACAACATCTTTCGGTACATCGGCCGCGGAAGCTTTGCCGGCACAGCGGGCACAGTTTATCCGCAAGACCTATATGCTGCTGGCGGCGGCGATCGTAGCATTTATCGTCGTCGAGGCTTCCCTGTTTGTCAGCGGAGCGGCGGACCTGATCGCGAGCGTCATCTTTACGGGCGGAGCGATCGGCTGGCTGCTGGTTTTGGGCCTGTTTATGGGCGTTTCCTTCCTGGCAAATCGCTGGGCGACTTCGGAGACGTCGAAAGTGACGCAGTTCCTGGGATTGGGTATATTCATAGTCGCTGAGGCGGTGATCTTTGTTCCCCTGATCTTTATGTCGATGTACTACGCGGACGACGCGTCGGTACTAATCAAAGCGGGAATTGTTACGATCGGCCTGTTCCTCGGCATTACGGCGACGGTGTTTATTACCCGGACAGACTTCTCGTTTCTCGGTCCGATCCTCGCTATCGGCGGCTTTGTTGCCTTGGGCTTTATAGTATCGAGTGCGATCTTTGGATTTTCACTCGGAAGTGTGTTTGCCTTCGTGATGGTGGCTTTTGCCGGAACTGCGATCCTCTATGAGACCTCGAACGTGCTTCACCGTTTTAATACGAATCAACACGTGGCGGCATCGCTCACGCTGTTTGCTAGTATTGCACTGCTTTTCTGGTACATTTTGACCATTTTCAGTTCACGCGATTAACCAAAATGCGTTAAGCTAAAGCCGCCGCCGGAGTACGATCCCGGCGGCGGCTTTTATTGCTCACGCTTATGAATTCTTATGCACCGTGTCCGCAATGCGGCGGCACAAATTCAGAGAAAATGCGGTTCACCTGGTGGGGCGGCGTCCTCGGCCCTAAGATCCTTACGCATGTAAAATGCCCGGGCTGCGGCAAGGCCTATAACGGCAAGACCGGGAAGGATAATACGACAGGCATCGTGATCTATTCGATCATCGTCGGGATTCTCGCTCTCGCGTTGGTCGTGGTGATGTTTGCAGCCCTCGCCGCATTGATGATGGCGACAAGGTAGCCGTTAGTCGACAACTGACTGAAGGCTGATCGTCCCATCGGACTCCTTCATCAGCACCTCGATCTTACGCTCGGCGTTCGTCAGCCGTTCGCGACACTCTCGCGAAAGCCTCACGCCGTCCTCGAACAGCTTCAAGCTCTCTTCAAGCGGCAGGTCACCGTCCTCCAAAAGGGCGACGATCCGTTCCAGTTCATTTAGCGATGCTTCGAATGTTTTTGCCATGATCACCTAAAGATCTCTTCCGCCTGACGCAGAAGTTCGTTAATGTTCCTGATGTCAAGACGGCCCTTGCTCGAACCGGTTCCATTGATCGCGATCGCGACTATCTCCTGCCCGATCCGCTGTGCAATGCGGGTCGCAAGCTCTTCATCCCGCAAGCCCGCGATCTTCCAACGCTCGCCGGACTTTTTCATCCGGACTTCAAAGTTGTGCTCCGGCAGTCGGCTGCGTACGGTGGCCGTGTCACCCGCAACAGAAACGTCGAGATATTTATCAGCCCCGATCACCATCGCAGCGAACGGCACGTTGCCGAACGAAGCCGTCTTTTGCCTGATCGCTCCGGGCAGTTCGTCACGGGCCCGGCTTTTGACCGATGGCATCACCGGAGCCGCTATTCGAGCAACACGCTCGATCGTTTCCTGAGGCAGGCCGCGGCCGTAAAGGTCAACCGCCCGGTCGATGATCTGCGGCAGAAAATCATCTACCACCAGATCGATATCGACAAGTTCGTTCACCGTTGCCTGCTCATCACGTTTCGCGGCGTCGACGATCAAGGCCAGCGAATATTGCGGCGTCGTTTTCAAGTGCTGCCAGTAAAAATAAGACGCTATAGCTGCAATGGCCGCGACCGCGACAAATGTGATCGCCGCGGTGATGGCGACCGTCTTCCAGACCGGCCGCTTTAACGCCACGTCCGCATCGGTCGCCGGGAACCGTTCGATCTCAATAACATTCTTGCCCAATTCGCTAGGTCGCTCCTATTCTTCAGCTCTGACCACGTCGGCCTCGATCTTACCGTCGGAAAGCCGGATGCTCAGGCGTTCGCCTTCCCGGATTTGATGCGAATTTCTCACTATTTCGCCGCTCTCTTTTTGCGTGATCGAATAGCCACGCGTAAGCACAGCCAACGGCGACAAGGCATCAAGCCGCGCCATCATATTTTCTACCCTACGATGACGGCCGTCCGTAAGTTCAGCGGCGGCGGCAGTCGACCGATGTTCGAGCAGAGCCAGCCGTTGTCGATTCGAGGCGACCTTCGCCGACAGCCCGATCGGTGACAGCCGTGCCGACGCCTCGTCAAACCGTGAGCGGCACGACCTTAGTTTCGTAACAGTTCGGGCCGCCGCTCTTGAGGATAGTTCATCAACGCGGTGTCGCAGATCACGTAATCGGCTGGGGAACTCAGTGAATACGGGAGCCATCTCGAGCGACTGTAGATCCGCGTGGGCAGAAAGCATCAGATATTCTATCTGCCGTCTCAAGTCGCCGGAAAGCTGGCTGATACGCCGCAGGACCTCTTCCTCGCTCGCCGCTACGATCTCGGCTGCGGCCGATGGTGTCGCCGCACGCACGTCTGCCGCCAGGTCCGCAATGGTAAAATCCACTTCGTGCCCGACGGCCGATATTACCGGGATCTGAGACGATCTGATCGCCCTGGCGACCCGTTCTTCGTTGAACGCCCAGAGGTCCTCCGCCGAGCCGCCGCCGCGACCGACGATCAGAACGTCTATGCGTTCGTGTTCCAGACATCCGGCGCAAAACTCATTAGCCAACCTGATCGCCGCAGCGATCTGCGCGGCCGCCAATTCACCTTGAACCAACGTTGGTATCACGACCACGCTTACCGACCGGGCACGGCGGTCGAGAACTGTCATAATGTCGTGTACGGCTGCTCCGTCCGGCGACGTAATGATGCCGACCCGTCGTGGGAAAGGCGGCAGAGGGCGTTTCACAGCTTCGTCAAATAGGCCTTCGGCGAAAAGACGGGCCTTTATCTGCTCGAACGCGACGGTCAACGCACCTTCGCCGACCGGTTCGAGCGACTCGACCATCAACTGATATTCGCCTCGTTTTTCGTAGGCTGTGACGCGTCCGCGGCATCTGACATGGAGCCCATCGGAGGGCATGAACCTGATCCGATAATTCTGCCCCTTATAGCACGCGGCCTTCAGGATCGTGTCGCCATCGGTTAGCGAAAAGTACCAGTGGCCCGACGAAGCCTGAAGGAAATTCGTTATCTCGCCTTCGACCCAAACGCTCGCAAAGCGCGATTCAAGCAGGCCTTTGATGTCGGCATTTAGCTCCGACACCGTTAGGGCCCGCCGCTCGGCCTCATCGAATAATGCTGCAAATAAGGGACTGTCCATCGTCGGTCAAGATTGTACAACACCATGCGAAAGCCCGCACGAAGTAAGGGCGATATACGTCTGTTGAGCATATCGCCCTTACTTCGTGCGGGCTTTTTCAAAAACTGCCAGGTTCAAAGGGCAATTCCGTCGGCTATCTTTACCAGTTGTACAGACTTAACGTCCGGCCAATTGAAGCCTTGCGTTAGCAAAATCAAGCCGGTCGCGGACATCCGCCGACTCATCAACAGGGGCCGAAGCGGCAGCGGCAAGCGCCTTTTCCGCCGCTTCCTTATCAGCACGGGCCGATTCCACATTGATGTCCGCGGCGTTTTCAGCAAGGTCGGTCATCACAGAGACCATATCCGAACTGACCTCGACAAATCCTCCGGCTACCGCCAGTTTCTCCGTCGTGCCTTTGTTCGTAAAGCTCAGAATGCCCGGCTTAAGCGCTGAGATGAGCGGTGCATGGCTGGGCAGGATTCCGGCTTCGCCCGACAGCGTCGGCACCGTGACCGAATCTACCGTCTCATCGACCACACGTTTTTCAGGAGTGACTATTTCTAGTTTCAACATATATAAAGTCTAAATGTGAAAAAGTGAAAGAGTGAAAATGGCAAGGGCCTTTTTCACGTTTTCACTTTACCACTGTTTCACTTTAGGCGGCCGCAGCCATCTTCTTGGCCTTTTCCCTTGCCTGTTCGATCGTGCCGACCATGTAGAACGACTGCTCAGGCATGTCGTCGCACTTGCCTTCGAGGATCTCCTTAAAGCCCTTGATCGTATCTTCGATCTTAACGTACTCGCCCTTCAAACCGGTGAACTGTTCACCGACGAAGAACGGCTGCGAGAAGAAGCGTTGGATCTTGCGGGCACGAGCAACGGTAAGCTTGTCGTCTTCTGAGAGCTCATCCAAGCCGAGAATTGCGATGATGTCCTGAAGGTCCTTGTAACGCTGGAGGATCTTCTTGACCGACTGTGCCGTATTGTAGTGCTCGTCGCCAACGATCTGCGGATCAAGGATACGCGAGTTCGACGCAAGCGGATCGACGGCCGGGTAAATGCCCAGCTCCACGATCTGTCGTGAAAGAGCCGTAACAGCATCAAGGTGGGCAAACGTTGTCGCCGGAGCCGGATCCGTATAATCGTCGGCGGGCACATAAACGGCCTGGATCGACGTGATAGCACCGGTCTTCGTGGACGTGATGCGCTCCTGCATTTCGCCCATTTCCGAAGCAAGCGTGGGCTGATAACCCACAGCGGATGGCATACGTCCGAGAAGTGCGGACACTTCAGAACCGGCCTGCGTAAAGCGGAAAATGTTATCGACAAAGAAGAGCACGTCGTTACCCTGATCGCGGAAGTATTCAGCGACCGTGAGTCCCGAAAGGGCGACGCGAAGGCGTGCTCTCGGAGGCTCGGTCATCTGTCCGTAAACGAGTGCTACTTTGGATCCCGGAATTTCGGCTTTATCGACCTTTGACAGGTCAAATTCGCCGGTCTCTTCCATATGATGATTGAATGCGTCGCCATATTTGATGACCTTTGACTCGACCATTTCACGGAGCAGGTCGTTCCCTTCACGGGTTCGCTCACCAACGCCGGCGAAAACTGAATAACCGTCAGAACCAATGGCGACGTTGTTGATCAGCTCCATGATGAGAACCGTCTTACCAACGCCAGCACCGCCGAACAGTCCGATCTTTCCACCGCGAAGGAACGGCTGGACGAGATCGATGACCTTGATACCCGTCTCGAACATTTCGAGCGACGTTGACTGTTCATCAAAGGAAGGAGCGTGGCGATGGATCGACGAACGCGTCTCGCTATTCACGGGCCCGAGTTCATCCACTGGATCGCCGATAACGTTCATCACGCGGCCGAGAGTCGCAGATCCTACCGGAACGGTTATCGGGCCGCCGAGGTCGATGACCTTCATTCCACGGACCATGCCGTCCGTGGGAAGCATCGAAACCGCGCGAACACGCCCTTCCCCAAGGTGCTGCTGCACTTCGGCGACTACATCAACCGACGTTTCAACGTCGAAACCTTCCGAGGTGATCCTCAAAGCCTGATAGACCGGCGGTAGATAATCCTTAAATTCAACGTCGACTACCGGTCCAATGATCTGCACCACTGTCCCGATCTGTACGCCTGCTTCATTAGCCATTTTTAATATATTGCTCCTCTATATAGACAAGAAATAGGTGTTATAACAAAGAAGTAAGAATAGCATAAGCCGTCTTTGGTTCGCAAAGACGGCTTATGTGGATATGGCTTTTCTCAGCGTGCGGGATGCGGTTCCTAGTTCGCGGCCCGGTGGTCGGACTTACCAGTTGCCTGTGGAGAGGATGTCCGAGCCGGAGACGGCTGCGGAGCTAACCCTAGCTTCGGTATGCGAGCAGTAGCATCTTGTATGACATCCTGGGCTCGCTCCTTCAGGTCTGCACCAGTCGCGTAGACCGATTTCCGCACATCGTTGGAAAGGTCAACTGCCTTATCTCGGATAGCCGCTCGCCGCTCGCCGCCACTCTGGGGATCGAATAGGTACATGATACCGAGACCGGCGGTCACACCGCCCATTACGGCCAGGATGCCTCTTAAATTTGGAATGTTCTTCGTCATAATTTATAAATTCTCCTTCTCAACTCGATCTTTTTCTGCCTGAACCGCCCGGATTTTTGCCGCCCCCGTCCTGTCTATTGACCGTTGCCCAAGCTCGAGCTTCGGCCTCTTCTTTCGACAGGCCTTTCTCTTCATATGCCTCAGCAATGTGGTCTGCCTTACGTTCCTGTTTCGCCGTATATTTGCTGGTTCCGTCCTCTGCTCTTGGCATATCGTCCTCCGTCATCCGTCCTTGGTCGTCGCCCGATTTAGTTACGCCGTCGCCCGATTTGAATTGATCTTTCCCCGATAAAATATCCTGCGTGCCCGCTCGAACATTTCACCGTTCACTATGTTGCTGCCGTCGCCGGTCCCTGATCGTACGCCGTTGCGGACGATCGACGGCCTCTCCGTCTCCGGACTTGTCGTGTGGATATCGAGAACAACAAGTTTGCCATCCGTCATTCTCAACTTCTCTGAAAACTTCTCGAACATTGCTTCCCCCTTGTGATCTGATTCGATACAACTCTGTGCTCTGCCAATATTCCTTCGCAAACACCGTGCCATTGACTTGCACATGCACGAGCCGTGCGAAACTGATTGACACGACAGTGCTGTTTTAGTAGCCTCAACTCATAAATTGAATTAAAGCAGGTATCCTCATAATTTGAGCAATCTTCGAAAATTAGAACTACCACCTCAGGGCCTCAACACGCTGTTCGGCGTACAAGACCAGAACATCAAATATCTTGAATCGCTGCTCGATGTCAGCATCGGAGCGCGGGGCAATGAACTGCTTCTTGATGGCGATGAGAGGGATATTAAGACCGTCGAGCAGATCCTGGCGGATTTTGCCGATCTGTTCGCTGACGGGAACACGTTTACGGACAAGGAACTCCGTGATGCGTTCAAGCAGATCGCTGAGGACCGTGCCTACAGCCTGAAAGACCATTTTCTTAGGGCGCGCTTCAATCCGGCGGGAAAAAAGCAGGTCGCGCCTAAGACGGCCAACCAGCGTAAATATCTCGATGCGATCGCCTCGCATGACCTCGTCTTCGGCATTGGCGTCGCCGGTACGGGCAAGAGCTATCTTGCCGTCGCGATGGCGGTCGATGCTCTGTTCAAGAAGCAGGTCAGCCGCATCATCCTTACCCGTCCCGCAGTCGAGGCCGGCGAGCGACTCGGCTTTCTGCCGGGCGACCTTCAGGACAAGGTAGATCCATATCTGCGCCCGCTGTATGACGCTTTGTTCGATCTCGTCGACAGCGAACGCGTCACGAAGATGCTCGAAAAACGAATCATCGAGATCGCTCCGCTCGCCTTCATGCGCGGCCGCACACTCTCCGACGCATTCATCATCCTCGACGAGGCTCAGAACACGACCAGCGAACAAATGAAAATGTTCCTGACGCGAATCGGTTTTGGCTCAAAGGCCGTCGTTACGGGCGATAAGACCCAGATCGACCTTCCCCGCGGTCAAAAGAGTGGTATCAAGGAAGCCGAGATCGTCCTGAAAGACCTCGAAGGCATCGCTTTCGTCCACTTTACCGACAGAGATGTTGTGCGCCATAAATTGGTGCAGATGATCGTCAAGGCCTATGACGAACATACTCGGACAGATACCGATGATCTACCGGCCTCGCGACCCTGATGTCTTTGCTACTGAAATCACAGGGACCGCAGAATCCCTCCGTCAGAGACTCTGGCGAATTAGCCTCCTCTTACAAGGTGAGCTTCTATCCCTCAACCGACGACTACGCCTATATTGCTCAGAAGGTCAGCAGTGCCCAGGAATTCCCGAAACTTGGGCAGTATGGCCTGCAGGCGTTTTTGGCCGTGAATATGTTCGCCTTGCCGCTTGTTCTTTGGTATTTCGATCAGTTTCTTGTCGGCGTGATAGTGTTCGCTCTTGAGCTGTTATTCTCGATAGCGATCCTGCCTTCCCTTATGACTTCCGACTTCAAACAGCATTACAGGACGATCTATAGCGGCGTCGAAAAGGATCTCCTAGAGGTTGAACTGACCGACGAGGGCCTATGGTGTCGACACCCTGCGACTAAGGTGTTCGTGGAATGGAGCGAAGTAAAGCGTATAGAGGAAACAAAGTCATCTATATACTTCTTTTTCGACCATAATGGAATGGTCGTGGCCAAAAGTGGCTTTGCCTACGACGATGAGAAGGATAGGTTTCTATCCTTCGCTAAGCGGCACGTGAAGGCGTTCGTGACCGGATGAACAAAGTGGCGTGATCGTAAATCTCCAGCGAAAAATTAAGCTCGAATCTTCAGCGTACAATGAGTTTGCGGCTGTTGTGGCGGCAGGTGCAGAGGAGGTTTCAGGGCGTTCTTTTTCAGTTGCGTTCGTTTCCGACCGCCGCATGACCGAGCTGAATAAGTTCTTTCGGGGCAAGAACACAACCACAGACGTCCTCTCATTTCCATCCGAGCGGGAAGAATTCGAACCGGACGATCAGAATCTCGGTGATATCGTCATCTCCGCCGAGCAAGCCCAGAAGCAAGCCATGGAAAACGGCTTGACACTCGAGCTTGAGATCAAGCAGTTGATCCTGCACGGCGTGCTGCACCTGTGCGGCTACGACCACGAGACCGACGACGGCGAAATGAACGCTCGCGAACTCGAATTGCGAGAGGCTCTTGGTATTTAATTCACCACAGAGATCACAGAGCCGAGATTTTGTGGGCGATAACCTTGGTTTTTAGCCGCTTTCGAATAACCGCAGGCATTCTTTGGTTCTTATTCTCTGTGCTCTCTGTGTGCTCTGTGGTTAAATTGTCGTAATGGCTGAAACTCAAAAAACCGCCGACCCATGCGTGATGGTCATCTTCGGAGCCACTGGTGACCTGACCAAACGCAAACTGTTCCCCGCTCTCTACAACCTTGCCAAGGACGGCCATCTTCCCGACAATTTCGCTATCGTAGGTGTCGGCCGTCAGGAGATGCTTTCCGACGAATTCCGCGATCAGATGATAGAGAATCTGAAGGAATTCGCCGGCTCGCACCCTGATGACGAAAACATCGAGTGGTTCTGCAGCCGCACCTATTACACCGGCGGCGATTTCGACGACGACAAGAAGCTTTTCAAGGACATCAAGGATATGCTTCGCGATGTCTGTGCCGCGAACAATATTCCCGAAAACTTCTTTTACTATATGGCCATACCGCCCGACCTTTTCGCGAATGTGACGCAAAAGATCGTGAAAAATGGCCTTGGGAAAGAGGAGAACGGAAACTGGCGACGTTTCATATTCGAAAAGCCGTTCGGACGCGACCTCGAATCAGCGAAAAAGCTTAACGCGGACCTGCTGAAGATCCTTAAAGAACGCCAGATCTACCGGATCGATCATTATCTAGGCAAGGAAACGGTTCAGAATATTCTGGTTTTCCGTTTCGGAAACAGCATCTTCGAACCCATCTGGAACCGAAACTACATCGACCACGTCCAGATCACAGTGGCCGAGAAACTTGGCGTTGAGGCACGGGGTGGCTATTACGACTCTGCCGGTGCTTTGCGGGACATGATCCCGAACCACATTTTCCAGCTCGTCACGCTGACTGCAATGGAGCCGCCGGTTTCGTTCGAGGCAGATGCCGTCCGCGACGAACAGGCAAAGATCCTTGCTGCCATCCAACCGTTCTCGCCCGAAGAGGCCCTTCATTCTGCGATCCGCGGCCAATATGCCGCCGGGAAGAAGGATGGCAAGCCCGTCGCCGGCTACCGTGATGAGGAAAAAGTCTCAAAAGCCTCGAATACCGAGACCTTTGCCGCTCTAAAGCTCTTAATTGACAACTGGCGTTGGGCAGACGTGCCGTTCTATGTCCGCACCGGCAAACGCCTCGCGGCCAAACATTCGAGCATTGTAATTCAGTTCAAAAAAGCTCCGTTCGTCCTTTTTCGCGACACCCCCGTCGAACGGCTCACGACCAATCGCATTGAGATCCATATACAGCCCGACGAAGGCATAACGCTGCATTTCGGTGCCAAGATCCCAGGCCCGATAGTAAAGATGGGCCCGGTCGATATGGATTTCAATTACGTTGACCATTTCGGCGAACAGCTCAGTACTGGGTATGAACGCCTGCTTTTTGATTGTATGATCGGCGACGCGACACTGTTCCAGCGTGCGGACATGGTCGAAGCAAGCTGGAAGATAGTAACGCCCATTCTGGATGTTTGGAAAGCAATACCGGCCCGCGACTTCCCAAACTATCCGGCCGGAACGTGGGGACCGGACTCTTCTGATATTCTTATTAACACCGATGGAAGGTCGTGGAAGAATTTCGATCCGGAAGGTTAGTGTCTTGTCCTAAAAGAGAGCTTTGCGCCATTTTGGGAATTGCGACAGTTGTATGGAAATTGAGATAGCGATTGCAGTGGTATTGATGCTGGCCATGGTATATCTTGCGACGGTCGATATGGCGTTTTCGCAGATATCCGATCTCGGCCTTCGCCGACTTGCCACAGACAGCGAAGAGGAACAGAGACCGACCACTTCGCAGTTTTTACGAGAGATACTGGAGAATCGCCCGCGCTTCCGCTTTGCACTGTCATCTGCCATACAGTTCCTTCTGATCGGCGTGACGGTTCTGGTAACACTCATCGTGCTTGAGTATGCAGCGAGCCGCACCATTTTGCTGGCGGCTTCCCTGTTCGTCGGGCTCGTACTTACCGTCGTCCTACGACAGATCTTGCCCCGGCTAATAATTCGCAATAATACAGAGGGGAAACTGTTGTTTCTTCTGCCCACGGTGCGTCCGCTTTATGCTGCTGCGGCGATCGTCACCACGCCATTTGCGAGCTACTTTGGTGCAAAGGATGCGCAAAAACTCGATACGACCGACACTCCGGACGGCACGGATGACCGGGCGGACGACAATGACGACGATTTTCAGGCCCTGATGGCCGTCGGTGAAGCCGAGGGTATTTTCGAGGAAAATGAACGCGAGCTGATCGAGTCCGTTGTCGAGTTCAACGAAACCCGCGTAGGCGAGATAATGACGCCGCGCACCGAGATCTGCGCTCTACCGATAGAATCGAGCATAATTGCCGCCCGCGAACTGATGGTCGAGGAAAAGTACTCGCGGATACCGGTGTATCGCGACACGATCGATAACATCGAAGGCCTGATCTATGTCCGCGATCTGCTGCAGGCCTGGGCAGAGAGCAAAGAGCACCTAAAGATAGACACGATCCTCCGCGAGGCATATTTCGTTCCTGAGACAAAAACGGCAGCAGAGCTGCTCAAGAGTATGCAGATCGAGCACGTTCAGCTTGCGATCGTGATCGACGAATACGGCGGAGTAGCCGGAATTGTAACCGTCGAAGACATAATTGAGGAGATCGTTGGCGAGATCGAAGACGAGGATACGGAACAAGAAGAGATAATCGAGATCATCGAGGGCGAAGACGGCTATTGGGACGTGATCGGGTCGACCGAGATAGATAAGATCGAACGGCTATTCGACATTGAGCTCGAAGACGATGATTTTACAACGATCGCCGGCCTGGTCACTAGCGAAGCCGGATACGTTCCAAAGATAGGCGAGAAGCTAGTTGTTCACGGCCTCAGCGTCGAGGTACTGATGGCGGACGAAAAGAAGTTGAACCTGCTCCGGATCCGTCCGGCCGAACCCGAAGCCGCGGACGAGGGCCGGGCAGGTGCCGAGTAGATTCTTCTCTCTGGGCTCATCTGATATAATTTTGGGATTCAGCAAACAGGAGGCAGATTATGGCTATCAGATTAGGTGACGAAGCTTCGGATTTTACCGCCCAGACAACGCAGGGCGAGATCAATTTTCACGAATGGCTGGGCGATAGCTGGGGTGTACTTTTCTCACATCCGAAGGATTACACACCCGTATGCACCACCGAACTCGGCATGGCTGCCAAGCTAAAGCCCGAGTTCGACAAGCGAAACGTCAAGGTCATCGGCCTGAGCGTTGATCCCCTTGAATCACATGAAGGCTGGGAAAAGGATATCGAGGAAACTCAGGGCACTGCAGTGAACTTCCCGATGATCGCCGACTCGGATAAAAAGGTCTCGGACCTGTACGACATGATCCATCCGAATGCCAGCGATACGTTCACCGTTCGCTCGGTCTTTGTCATCGGCCCAGACAAGACGGTAAAGCTTACGCTTACGTACCCGGCCAGCACCGGCCGTAATTTTGACGAGCTTCTGCGTGTGATCGACTCTCTCCAGTTGACCGCCCAGTACAGCGTAGCGACGCCCGTAAACTGGAAAGACGGCGACGACTGCATCATCGTCCCCGCCGTATCCGACGAAGCCGCGAAAGAGAAATTCCCCGCCGGCTGGAACGAGATCAAACCCTATCTGCGCATCACGCCGCAGCCGAATAAGGTTAAGGGACAGGGTGCTTAACTTGTTCCGCTAGGAAATATCCAATAGCGATTCGAACTAAGGTTATGGAACTTCGCAACGACAATAGCGGCGTCGGCCTTTTGGAGGGACTTCGTAACCGTGGATTCTGGGCTTATTTTGCTTTCGTTGCTATTTTGGTCTTCGTACTGGTGACAATCGTGGACCTTGTTCTGCGATATATGTACGGACAGAATCAGCCTCGGTTGAATCTGGACTTAGTGTGGGACATAGGCATAAATATTGCCATTAGCCTACTTTCGGCGGGCATAGCTTGGAAGTCTAATGGAGAGCGCTGGATCAACCGTCCAGATACAATAAAGCTCGATCTGGATGAATAATTAGTCTCAACAGTTTCGCGAAGACCACAATGAAGATCCAAGCCGAGGTCGGTGAGACAAATCACGAAGTCGAGATTCGACGCGAAGGCGACAAGACCTTTGCGGCTGTTGACGGGCGCGA
>JANNNS010000145.1:0-29424 GCA_031398645.1 Acidobacteriota bacterium | reverse complement strand
TGATACTGCCTATGAGGTTCCGGAGGGAATGAATTTTCTGAATGCCGCCAAGCGGGTCACTTCAGGAGTGGTTCATATTCGTACCTCTTATGGTCCGGGTGATTTTAGCGTCAATCCCCTTGATCTTTATCTACAATCTCCATCGCGGTCTTCAGGTTCCGGAGTCATCATTTCAGACGATGGCTATATCGTTACAAACAATCATGTCGTGGAGGGTGCAAACAGCATAGAAGTAGTGATGAACAATAATCAACGGTTTTACGCCAAGCTGATCGGCACGGACCCAACCACAGACCTCGCACTGCTCAAGATCCGCGGAAATAATCTTCCTTTCCTTCCCTATGGTGATTCCGACAAGATCACACCGGGAGAGTGGGTACTTGCAGTGGGTAACCCGTTTGCGCCTCGACGCCTTGCGAGGCGTCGACGACAAGCAACGCACCCTCACAGGCAGACAGCGAACGGGAAACTTCGTAAGAAAAATCGACGTGGCCGGGAGTGTCGATCAGGTTCAGGACGTAATCTTCGCCGCTCCTGGCCTTGTAGTCGAGCCGAACGGCGTGCGCTTTTATGGTAATGCCGCGTTCGCGCTCAAGGTCCATGTCGTCGAGAAGCTGCTCTTCCATGTCGCGATCGGCGACCGCACCGGTAAGCTGGAGAATACGGTCGGCCAAGGTCGATTTGCCATGATCGATATGAGCGATGATCGAAAAGTTTCTGATCCTGTCGAGATTCATAAAAGGCCGTTAATAAATGCCATGAGTCAAACATTTAGAATAACAAAATGCGGGTTTTGACGCATGCAACGCAGGCAGGTTTTTGCGAGCGGCCGGATTCCTGGAATCGGCCGGACTCCACCCAGCATAACTGAAGTCTAGTGAATAGTTTATCTGATTGAATCTGTAATCCGTCCACGGGCGAAACTCCTTCATATCGGTTTTCCGAATTCTTTCTATATTGGGCGCTTCCGTTACATGCTCGCCTCACTTTGAGAACTCGCAAAGACTCAGTCGCTTGCGGTACACCTCAAACAGCCGTGCTAATGACTGGACCTTTCAATTGAGACCACCGGTATTTCAACTTATCGGCACCATTTGCCGACTACTTTAAGGAGGGTAAAAATATGGGTTCTTTTCTACGGCAAAGTGCTTCCGCTTTGTTCTTTCTCATTCTTTCAATGGGTGTTGCAAACTCCGCATATGCCGACCCCAATGGGATCAGCGTAACGTCCGCTAACGTTTTCGGAGTAACCTCTTCGAACCAACTAATTCGCTTCAACAGTTCTTCCCCGTCCAATATCTCGACAATTGGCACTATCACTGGCCTGCAAGGCGGTGAAACGGTCCTCGGGATCGATTTTCGTCCCGCAACCGGCGAGCTATTTGCATTGGGGAGCAGCAGCCGACTTTACGTGATCAACAGGACAACCGCCGAGGCAACCTCGCCGCGACTGTTGTCCGTTCCTTTATCGGGCACTACTTTCGGAGTCGATTTTAACCCGACCGTTGATAGGCTCCGGATCGTTTCTGACACCGGACAAAATCTCCGCGTTGATCCGTCGAACGGCGTGGCGATAATTGACGGGGCGATCAACGGCCCGGCCACAGGTGCTAATGCCGCTGCCTACACGAATAGTTTCAACGGTGCTGCCACGACGACTTTGTTCGATATCTCATCGACCACAGATACGCTTTACACTCAGAATCCGCCGAATAACGGCACTCTCGTGTCCGTCGGCCCTCTCGGAGTAGATGCTGCAGCGGTCAACGGTTTCGACATACTTTCGGCCGATTCAACCGCTTTATCGGCCCTGACTGTTGGGGGCGCTACGAATCTCTATCGGATCAGCCTGACCAGCGGAGCCGCGACTTCCCTAGGAACGATCGGCAACGGAGCCACCTCGCTAAGCGGCCTTGCGGTAGAAATTGCGTTCACTTCGAATTTTGTGGTTTATGGCCTGACGACAGGAAATAACCTTATTCGCTTTAACAGTTCACGAGCCAATACGATCCTCAGCACGGTGGCGATCACCGGACTGCAGGGCGGCGAAAACATACTCGGTATAGATTTTAGGCCGGCGACCGGACAGTTATTCGGACTCGGAAGCACCAGCCGGATCTATCGCATCAATCAAACTACCGGAGTGGCGACCGTGGTTGGATCGCTGACGACGCCGATCGTGGGAACTAATTTCGGCTTTGATTTCAACCCGGTTCCGGACCGAATTCGAATAACTTCGGATGCAGAGCAGAATCTTCGCGCCAATCCGAACGATGGTACGAACCTGGTCGATGGACCGCTTGCTTATGCTGTCGGAGACATTAACGCGGGGCAGAATCCCAACATTGTCGCTTCAGGCTACACGAACAGCTTCTCAGGTACTGCGACGACCGCTTTGTATAACATCGATTCAAATCTCGGGATCCTTGCTCTCCAGAATCCTCCTAACAACGGAACGCTTGTTACTGTAGGTCGTCTCGGGGTCAACCCAACGGGCGAAGCCGGGCTCGACATTCACCCGGGCAATAACGTAGCCTTGGCGGCCCTTACGGTTCAAGGTGCTGTCAGTTCGTCACTTTATGTTGTGGACCTGTCGACTGGATCGGCGACGGCTATTGGACCGATCGGCGGTGGCGAGGTGATACGCGACATCGCGATCGCCCGTAGTTCGGCATCAAGCGCAGCCACGACGCTGGATTTTGACGGCGACGGCAGGACGGACGAGACCATATTCCGCCTTAACACCAACACCTGGTTTATCCGGAACAGTTCGGACGGCACGACCCGGTCGTTTGTTTGGGGTGATGCCGCCACGGACGTTTTTGTGCCGGGTGACTACGACGGTGACGGCAGGACCGATGCAGCCGTTTGGCGTCCGTCAAATGGGACGTTCTACATAATTCTCAGTTCGACCAACGCGATCCAAACCCGACAATTCGGTGTAGCTGGCGATGAGCCGGTTGCACGAGATTATGACGGCGACGGCAAGACGGACTACGCGGTCGTCCGCCGATCGGGCGGCGTGATGACCTGGTTCATTCAGAACAGCTCCAATGGGTTCTTTATCTCGCGCCAGTTCGGTGTGGAGTCGGATGTAGTGACCCCTGGTGATTATGACGGTGATGGCCGTTTCGATCTTGCGGTCCGCCGCGGATCAGGCGCACAGCCAGCCACCATCTATCTGCATTTGATCAGCGGCATCTATCTAACACAGGAGTTCGGTATCGGTGCCGACCCGGTCGTGCCAGGAGACTATGACGGCGACGGCAAGACCGATCTGACGGCGCTCAGGCAGGGCACCAATTACACTTGGTTTGTGATACGCAGCTCGAATAACACGTTCA
The DNA here is from genome assembly GCA_031398645.1 of Acidobacteriota bacterium. GTDB lineage: Bacteria > Acidobacteriota > Blastocatellia > Pyrinomonadales > Pyrinomonadaceae > OLB17. Next base: position 26,080 of record JANNNS010000145.1, on the reverse strand, counting down.
CGGCCGCCCAGCTTGGCCGAAAGCCTGATTATGCGGCGCAGGGTGACTACGACGGAGACGGGCGGACCGATTTCTGTATTTGGGACCCACTGTTTGGGGCTTACCGATATTACAGGAGTTCGAATTCGGCCCTGGTCGAGACCGGATTCGGAACTAACGGCGACTATCCTGTCGCAAACTTCGACACACACTAGGTCCGGAAAGCAGGCCTCGGCAGGGCGAGATCTTCGTCGTGCCGAGCCTGCCCATGGACAGACCAGAACACGGGAGGAATAGATCATGACTAAACAATTTCTGGCGGCCGGCAAGAGTTTGCTCGGTGCAGCCCTGATATTTTCGATCACGGCATTGCCGATAATGGCTTCGAGCCACGCGGAAGCACCGCTCATCAGCATGGACCGCTTTGCTGACAACACTGACACCTATGCGTTTCGAAGCGTTGAGCCTGGCCGCGAAGGCTTTGTAACGCTCATTGCCAATTACATCCCCCTTCAGGAGCCATCCGGCGGACCGCAATGGTTTCGATTCGACGATTCGGTACTCTACGAGATCAAGATCGACAATACTGGCGACGGTGTTGAAGACATTTCGTATCAGTTTCAGTTCACTACTCAGATCGTCAATAACGACACTGTGTTGGGGCATTCGACCGTCAACGAGAATGGCGTGATCAGCAACCTAACGGATGTTGATTACAACATGCCGCAAACGTACACTGTCCGACGATTCGATCGCGGCCGTAACCGCATCGGAAGGACGCTGGCGGCGGGCCTCAGGACACCGCCGGCCAACATCGGGCCGCGTGTAACGCCTAACTACGAGCAAAATCTTGGCCAGCCAGCGGTCTACGGTCTGCCGGGCGGTGGAAAGGTCTTCGCGGGTAACCGTGACGAGTATTTCTATATCGACTTGGGAGTCTTCGATGCTCTCAACCTCAGATCGATAGGAAATTCCGGCGGCGTCGATACTACCGAAGGGTATAACGTCAGCACGATCGCGATCGAGGTTCCGATCTCGGACCTGACGCGCACTGCAGCTATCCCGGCCGGACCGACCGCGTCTGATGCCGTTGTCGGAGTTTGGGCTACCGCCAGCCGCCGTACGACACGCGTTTTGAGCGCAGGCGCTCAGACCAATGAAGGTGTGTATCAACAGGTCTCGCGTCTCGGAAATCCGCTTGTGAACGAGGTCGTTATTCCGCTTAGCCTCAAGGACACATTCAATGCAATTCCTCCCTCGGTTGACGGAACGGTGCCGCGCGTCGTTCAAGCTGTGGTCGATCCCGAGTTGGCCCGCGTAATGCAACTCGTCTTTGGCATCGCGATTCCGCCGCCGCCGCGGAACGACCTGGTCCAGATATTCGCCACCGGAATTCCTGTGAATGCCGTGACAGGGCCGAACTACACGACGTTCCTGTCGGATGGAATTCCACACGAGTACCTGAGACTTAATGTGGCGATTCCGCCGACAGCGATAGCCAGCCAAAACCGTCTCGGACTGCTTGGCGGCGATGTCGCAGGATTTCCGAATGGAAGGCGCGTCTTTGACGATGTGACCGACATTGCTCTTCGGGCAATGGCCGGTGGAACGCCATTCACGCCGGCAACCAACGTCGCACCGAACAACACCTTGGGAGACGGTGTGAGCTCGAATCCGGAAGGCGCGCTGCTGACGCGTTTCCCATACCTGCTTCCGCCAAACCCTGGCAATACGCCGAGGTCAACAAACCAGCAGCGTAAGGAAAGAAACACGGACGGCATACCCACCGTCGATGAGAACGGTAACTTAAGATAGCAAGCCTGCAAGGTGCGCGTCCGGCGAATGATCAAGAACGCCGGACGTGCACCTCGCCATTTTACTGCGCACCTCGGAGGATAACTATGAAATTCATCTACGCAGCCTTGTGTTTTGTTATAGCGACGGGTGCTTCGTGCTCGAACCAGACCGCGAGTTCTCCGCTAAGCGTGACCCGGACCTCAGCGGCACCCCAGGATAAAGAAGTTGTCACGGCTGAAGAGTTTATAGAGAAAGTGCCGGATTCGCCGATCGGTTACAACCGCCTTGCAGTCGTCTACATTAAGAAGGCCAGAGAGACCGGGAACGTCGATTTCAATTCAAAGGCTGAATCGGCCGTAAAGCAAGCTCTTCTTCTCGCCCCCGGCGATCAAACCGCGCGAAAACTAACGGCGACACTCGATCTGTCGGGTCACCGCTTTAGCGAGGCTCTCGAGATAGGGCAACAGCTTGAGAAAGAACTACCCGATGATCCGTTCGTTTATGGGATCCTGACCGATGCGAATGCTGAACTGGGCAATTATCCGGCTGCGGTCGCGGCTGCACAAAAGATGGTCGATCTGAGGCCGAACAGTCTGTCCTATGCACGAGTCGCACACTTGCGATCGCTTCACGGCGATCATAACGGGGCGGTCGAGATGTACAAAATTGCGGTGCGCACGACGGACCCTCAAGACCGTGAAGCCCAAAGCTGGGGACTTGTTCAGCTTGCCAACGAGTATTGGAGAAATGGGAAGTACGATCAGGCTGAGAAGGGTTACGATGAGGCATTAAGTGTTCTTCCCGATTATCATTTGGCCCTCGCGGGGAAAGGCCGCCTAGCGGCATCGCAGGGCAAACTTGATGCCGCAGCGACCCTTCTGACAGCCGCTAAAACCGCAGTTAGTGACCCGAACACTATCATTCTTCTCGGCGACGTATTCACCGTCGCAGGCGAACCTGAACTTGCTCGAGAGCAATATGACCTTGTCGAGAACGGAGAGGAAAAGCTCGGATCTCACCATGACGCACATCGGTTGGCTCTTTTTTGGGCTGACCACACAAAAAACCTGGACGAGGCGCTGAAGATCGCCCGCGAGGATTATGCTCAGATCAAGGATATCTATGCAGCTGACATTCTGGCCTGGTGCCTGTACCAGAAAGGCCAGCTGCCGGAAGCGAAGGAGATGATAACGCAGGCCATGCGTCTTGGTACTAACGACGCGCGACTTCATTACCATGCCGGTATGATTGATGTAGCCCTGGGAAATAAGGCTACGGGCCGCCGGTCGTTAAAAAGGGCTCTCGAACTCAATCCGGGATTCGACCTTGTGAAGGCTTCCAAGGCTCGACAGGTGCTTCAGGCTCTGTAACTCACTGTTTTCTCGGTTGATCGCTTCGCCGGGGCATCGTTTGGCCCGGCGAAGCCGTACACATGCGCCGTCAAAAATTTGGTTTACGCCTCAAAGTTCTGTTATAATAGGGTTTCAATTAATTTGAGTAGATTTAATACGCAATTTTTGCGCGGAGGGAACAATTATGAGAAACGAATATGATAGAGAAGATTCGAGTGCGGCAACTAAATTGACCTATTTGTTAATAGGCGGTGGCATCGGTGCCGTTATTGCACTGCTTTTTGCACCAAAATCAGGAACAGAGCTTCGGGGCGACATCGCGGATGTAACACGCAAGGGCCTTGAGAAGAGCAAAGAAACAGCCGCTCATCTTCAGGAACGTGCCGGTGAATATTACGAAGTGTCACGTGAAAAGGCTAGCGAGCTTTACCAGACCGCTCAGGAAAAGGCGGGTGAACTGACCGAGAAAGCTAGAAGTGCTGCGGCACAGTCGGTAAATCCTTTTACAGCAGCAGTTGAGGCTGGTAAGGATGCTTACGTTGCCGAAAAACGCAAAACAGAAGCTAAATCGATAACCGAAGGCCGCCCGAGCTATCCGGTCGAGAAGAAAGACAGCTAATTTAGCTTATGAACGCGAATGATCCTCAATTTTGGACGATGATCTTCACGATCGTGATCGCGATCTGCTTTATCGTTATGGCCATGGCAATGATCGCTATCGCAATGACGGTAAAGCGGGTCACGGCCTCGGCCAACCGTGTCGAAGAGCGTCTCGAACCTCTTATCGACAAACTTAACCTGCTCAGCGTTCAGGGAAAGGAAATATCGGTCGGGTTCAATGAGGTCGCAACTAATCTTTCCACGGCAACACGCTATCTGGCGGAATCGACCGAGTTGATCAGGGATGAGGTTCAGGATCTACGTCAGATCGTAAATTCAACGGCACTTACTGCACGCGACAAGGTTGAATTGGTAAGCCGAACGATCGATCGGACACAGATGCAAGTTGTCGATACCACCGATTACGTACAGACCAAGATCGTCGAGCCGGCGCGGGAGATTGCGGCGATCATGGCAGGCGTCAAAAAAGGCCTTGAGGTCCTTTTTGCCCCGTCGCCTAAACAGATCGACAGGGTTTATGTGGAAGAAGAGATGTTTATTGGCTAACCGATCGGATCCGAGATTAGAAAAAGCGCGGCAAAGGCCGCGTTTTTTGATTTCTGCGACAGGATTCAGGAGGGTGTCTTCTACGACTTTACGTGGATAGTTGTCTCAGGAATATTTCCACGAAGACACACAACAGTTAAAGAGAACTAGAACAAAAAAGAGGCCGCCCTTTCAGACAACCTCTTTTTCGCGTGTGGGTAAATTTGTAGCTAATTAATTATCCGTCGGACTCTTAGGAGTTGCCGGAGTAGCCGGCGTTCGCAGCTTTCGACGCTCCTGCATCTGCTGTCTGCGTTCTTGCATTCTGGTCCGCATTTCAGCCTTTCGGGTTTCCATCTGCTGACGCTGTTCGGGTGTCAGCACCGCGAGGACCTGTTGATGAACCGATTCGCCCTTCGTGCGTGCCTGTTCCTTTAGGGCCTTTGCTCGGGTCTTCTGATCTTCGGTGATCGTTCCGGCACGTCGCGCTTCGTGGATGGCTTTGATCTCCTCCATCGTTGCAGGGTCAGGGCGATTAGCTTCGTGGATCTGTTTGATCTGGGCCTTCTGGGCCTCGGTCAATTCGATCCCGTGAAGGCCGCGCATTCCTCGAAATGCTCCACCCGGGCCTTTTCCATGAGGGCCGCGGCGGCCGAAGCCTTTGCGGTCGTGCTTTCCGGCCTTTTCCACGCCATCCTTTGCAGGCTGAGCGGTTTCCTGGGCGGAAGCCGAAACGGCAACTGAACCCAAAACCATCGCCGAAGCGAACAATGAAATGAACTTATATTTTAATGACATCTTCGTACCTCTTGTTTTGATCTATTAAAGCTTGCTGCTTTCGTAGCTTATGACGCGGGCCAAAGGCATTTAGCCTAAGTTTTCACGGTCCAGCACTGTAAAGAAATGTAAAATTGGTAAAATTGGTTTACCATTTATGCTGAAACTCATATTTAACATTTTTGACCCATCGGGCTAATATATGCATTTTGAGTTTCGTCCAAAGGGAACTTTTTCATAATGAGATTCATTTCCGAGATCAATTCACCGGCCGACCTTCGCCAGCTAAGGGTCGAGGACCTTCAGGAAGTAGCTGATGAGATCCGTCAGTTCATCATCGACACCTGCTCGCGCATCGGCGGCCACACGGGTGCGAGCCTTGGTGCGGTCGAACTGGCCGTTGCGATGCACTACGTTTTTGACACGCCAAACGACCGGCTGGTGTGGGACGTCGGGCATCAGGCTTACGCCCACAAGATCTTGACGGGCCGCCGCGACGAGATGCACACGATCAAACAGCCGGGCGGTCTGAGCGGCTTTTTGCGGCGTGAAGAATCGGAATACGATACATTCGGTGCCGGGCACGCCTCGACCTCGCTGTCGGCGGCGTTGGGAATGTCGATAGCACGCGATATCAAGAAGGAAGATTTTCATGTATGTGCGTTGATCGGTGATTCGTCGCTTGCCGGCGGAATGGCGATGGAGGCTATCAACCAGGCGGGCCACTTGAAGTCGCGGCTGATCGTAGTCCTGAATGACAATGAAATGTCGATCGCTCCGGCCGTTGGAGCACTTAGCGGCTATTTGAATCGGATCAAGGGAGCGCAGAGCTATCAATCACTGAAAGAAGATATTGGTGACGCTTTAGGCAGTGTTCCGGGCATCGGCGGTTCACTTCGCCGGGCGGCGAAATCTTTCAAGGATGCTATCGCCGCCGCCGTTCTTCCAGGTGCTTTGGTCAATGAGTTGGGCTTCAAATATATCGGCTATGTCGACGGCCACAATGTTCCTAATCTCGTGGCCGCACTTCAGGCGGCCAAGAAAGTAGATGATGGGCCGGTGATCGTACACGCGTTGACCACAAAAGGAAAGGGATTTCCGAACCCGGAGAAGAACTACTACGCTTATCACGCCACTGGGCCATTCGACCCGAAGACCGGCTTGCCTTATAAATCGAGCAAAGTCGCGGCGCCCAGCTATACGCAGGTTTTCGGCGAAACGATGTGCGAGCTGATGGCGACCGACGAGAAGATCGTTGCCCTGACTGCGGCAATGCCCGACGGCACCGGTATCGACAAGGTGCTTGAAAAGTTTCCGGAAAGGGCGTTCGACGTTGGAATAGCCGAACAGCACGCCGTGACTTTCTGTGCCGGAATGGCGTGCGAAGGGTTGAAACCTGTCGCTGCTATCTATTCGACATTTCTCCAGCGCGGCTTTGACCAGGTAATACATGACGTCTGCCTGCAGGATCTGAACGTAACCTTTGCCATGGATCGTGCCGGCATCGTTGGTGCCGATGGGCCGACGCATCACGGGTTGCTCGATATCGCGTATTTCCGCGCTTACCCTAATATGGTGCTAATGGCTCCTAAGGACGAGGGCGAAATGCGGGACATGATGCTGACCGCGATCGACCATCCTGGTCCTGCCGCTTTGCGTTATCCTCGTGGCAATGGTTTGGGCGTAGATATAAGCGCTCCGCCCAAGAAGATCGAGATCGGCAAGGCAGAAACTCTCCGCACGGGCAAAGATGCGGCTATCCTGGCTTACGGGTCGATGGTGCGGCCCGCGCTTGAGGCAGCGGAAAGGCTCGCGGCCGACGGCATTCAGGCAACTGTGGTCAACGCCCGGTTCGTGAAACCTCTGGACGAAGCTGTAATTACCGAGTTGGCACATGAACATGAGCTTATCCTCACGGTCGAGGAAGCTTATCTCGCCGGCGGATTCGGCTCCGCGGTGATGGAGCTTTTGGAAGAAAAAGGCCTACTGGAAAACACTACCGTTGTCAGGCTCGGCGTTCCGGATGAGATCGTCACGCACGGCGATCCGAAGGTCTTGCTGGCGGAGTACGGCCTCGACGCCGACGGGATCTATTCACGGATCGTCGAGAATCTTGAGTCAATGAGCGGGAAGAATGCTGGTAATAAGCGTTTTAGAGTGGTTAAATGAAGTTCTAACGCAGGCTCAAAATAACACAAGGAATCATTTTTGATCAGTAAATGAAAAAAGAACCTCAGAAAAGCAGCGGTATCCCGCTGATCATTATCGGTGCGGTCTTGGCTGTTGCCGTTATAGGCGGCTATTTCTACTACAATTCGACCAAGACGGCGACCAATTCGAATCGGGCGAATGCGTCGAATACGAACTCACGGGCCAATCAGTCATCGACCGCCCCGCTGGGTGCGACGCCGCCGAACATTCTCGGCTCGACGACGGCCAATGTCACGGTCGAGGAGTTTGCCGATTTTCAGTGCGGTGCGTGCGCGTCGGTCCATCCTGTGCTGAAGGAGATCCAGTCGACGTACGGAAGCCGCATTCGGTTCATCTTCCGCAATTTCCCGCTCGCCATTCCGGCACATGATAAGGCCTATGACGCGGCAGTCGCGGTCGAAGCGGTCGGACTGCAGGACCGCACGAAGTTCTGGGCAATGCAGAACTTATTGTTCGAGAATCAGCAAGTATGGTCGGGAAGCCCGAATTATCGCCAGATCTGGGAAGGATACGTTCAGCAGATCGGGCTGGATGTCGAGAAGTTTAAGACCGACATGGCGGCGCGGGATGCCAAGGCTCGAGTTGATGCCGACATGGCCCGCGGACGTGGCCTGAGTGTCGATTCTACGCCGACCGTTTTTGTAAACGGCAAGAATATTCCGCTTCAGTCGATCACGGTCGCAAATCTCCGGCAGGTGATCGATGCTGAGATCCAGAACGCGATAAAAGTTCAGCCGAGCAATACGACTGCTCCGGCGTCAAATTCTGCCGCACCGGCAAATACGGCCCCGGCGAATGCGAACGCAGCGAAGTAAATGACCGAAGCAGACGAAGAGTTTCAGCAGTTCGGCCCATCATCGAAGCTACCCATCGCGGCAGCGATTGTTGCTTTGATCGGGCTTGGTGACTCGGTCTATCTCACGATCCATCATCTGACGGCCGAACCCGTTCCATGCAGCATCGTTTCCGGTTGTGAAACGGTGCTGACCAGCACATACGCCGAGATTGCCGGCATTCCACTTGCCGGCTTTGGTGCCGTAGCCTATTTCATCGCGTTTTCCCTTGCGTTGCTGACGATATTCGGCAATCGCACGATGTGGCTGCTCTTTGGCCTGCTGACGATCGGTATGGCCGGCTTTACGGCCTGGCTGCTCTATCTTCAGGCCTTTGTCATCAACGCTTTTTGCCAGTTCTGCCTTTTATCCGCTGCGACCACGATCATCCTTTTTCTCATCGCCGTCTTTTCAAGATTCTGGCGTAAAACTGCTTAGTTTCCGCTGAAACCAAACTTGCTCCGCCGTCGAATAGATTCATGTGCGGCTAAACAGCCCCGCACTATTTCAGGTAGCCCTAGATCAAATGTCAGAGAATTTGTAGAAAGGGAGAAAATACGGTAGCTTTACGGTATACAGACCATTTACAATTATTAGAAGTGGCCCAAGGTATCCTTAACAAAATAGCTGCCGGAGACAAGACTGCCGTAGAAGAGTGTTTGAAGAAATACGGGGGACTCGTCTGGTCGTTATCTCGCAGAATGCTGCGAAATTCCGACGATGCGGAAGATGCCGTCCAGGAAATATTCCTGGACGTTTGGAAGAACGCGGGCAAATTTGATGAGCAACAGTCGTCAGAGACGACATTCATTGCGATGATCGCGAGGCGGAGGTTGATAGATCGGATCCGCTTTACATCGCGGAGGATATCGGCAGACGCATTGGATGATGTAATGGCTGAACCGGTGGACCGAGCGGACAAAACCATGCAGACCTCGCTTGAAGCGAATGACGCGGTGAAAGCGTTGAATTCGCTTCGGCCTGAACAGCAGCAGGTTCTGCAGCTTTCGATCGTACAGGGCCTTTCGCATCAGGAGATCGCGGACAGAACTGGTATGCCGCTGGGGACGGTCAAAACTCACGCGAGACGTGGTATTTTGCAGGCACGTGAATTTTTAGGTTTGGGAAGTTTGGATTCTACGAAGGAGGTACATGCATGAGCGACGCCGAAAAAGAAATAATGCTTGACCTTCTTTGTGACAAGTTCGTTTACGGGCTTGACGAGAACGAGTCGAAGCAGCTTAGCGAACTCGGTTTCGACGCCCGAGAAGCTGATTCGATCGAGCAAACGATTGCGGCACTTGGCCTTGTCGATCTGGATGCCGAGGCTGCGATGCCTGCACATCTTCATGCAAAAGTCCTTCGAAGTGCCGATGCGTTCTTTGCTTCTGAAACATCCGCAGCTGCGGCAGAGGCTGCGGATGATGAACTCCCATCCCGGCAGATAGTTCTGAGCGGTGGCTCAGGAAGTTCATGGTTCAGCTGGCTCGGCTGGGGCTTTGCCACAGCCGCATCAGTTGCTCTTGCGTTGGTTCTGTTCACCAGCCGCGGACCTGATAATCGTGCAGGCGTACAACCAACGCCAACACCTATCCCGGCGGAACGTCTGGACCCGTCACAGCAGCGTCAACGGCTGATCGATTCTTCGCCCGGCGAAGTTATCATGGCCCAGTGGGGCAAGGGTAACGTCAAGGAACTCGAAGGTGTCTCAGGCGATGTCGTATGGAGCGATGAGAAGCAGGCCGGCTATATGCGATTTAAGGGCCTGGCGAAGAACGACGTTTCCAAGGAAACTTATCAGCTCTGGATATTCGACGAAACTCAGGATCCCAAGACTCCGATCGATGGTGGAACATTCGATGTCAACTCGGATGGTGAAGTGATACTTCCGATCGACGCGAAACTTAAAGCCCGCAAGCCTGCCGCATTTGCTATAACGATAGAAAAGCCCGGCGGCGTCGTCGTATCAGACCGCAAGCGGATCGCCGTTTTGGCTCCGGTGAAACCGACTAGCACCTGATCGCGTACTAAGTTCAGTTACAGCAGAAAAACGGCCGGGTTAGCGAGTATTTTTTCGAGCATCCGGGCACCTATCTGTATTTAAGTCAACAATTTAAGGAGTTTTGCCATGCGAATCAAGAGTATCTTCGCCGGATTACTTGTCGTCTTTGTTCTGGCCTCAATGAACGTACCAGCCCAAAAATTCGAGAAGCTTCCGCCCATTAATGTAAAGGAATACAGCCTTAAGAACGGCTTGCGCGTTCTGCTTCACGAGGACAAGTCGACGCCGGTCGTTTCGGTCGGGGTCTGGTATCACGTCGGTGCGAAGAACGAGGTCGAGGGCCGCACGGGCTTTGCTCATTTGTTCGAGCACATGATGTTCCAGGGCTCAAAGAATTACGACGCCGACTATTTCACGCCGCTTCAAGAGGCCGGTGCGAATATCAACGGAACAACCAACCAGGACCGCACCTGGTATTACGAGACCGTTCCGTCAAACTTCCTTGAGCTCGCGCTTTATATGGAAGCTGACCGGCTTGGCAATCTGCTCGAGGCCATGACGCAGACCAAGCTCGATAACCAGCGTGACGTGGTTAAGAACGAACGCCGCCAGCGTGTGGACAATCAGCCTTACGGTACCGCATTCGAAAAGATCGGCGAAATTATGTACCCGAAGGGCCATCCTTACAATTGGACCACGATCGGTTCGCTCGAGGACCTTCAAGCGGCATCGATGGAAGACGTTAAGTCCTTCTTCCGCCAGTATTACGTGCCGAATAACACGATCCTGATCCTGTCGGGTGATTTTAACGACAAGCAGGCCCGAACGTGGATAGAAAAGTACTTTGGCCCTATCGCGAAGGGTACGACCGAGATCGTTCGCCCGAACAACCCGATCCCGAAGCTTGAGAAAGAGATCCGCACCACGGTGGAGGACAGCGTTCCGTTCCAGCGTCGGTATATGGTATGGCACAGCGTCCGTACATACGCTCCGGACGAACCTGCACTGGACATGCTCTCGTTCATTCTCTCGAACGGACGTACCTCACGCCTCCAGAGCAATTTGCTTTACGGTAAGGAGATGGTCTCGCAGATCTTTGCCAACAACGGCACCAACGAGATCGGCGGCACTTTCCAGGTTCAGGCGACAGCCCGTCCCGGCAAAAGCCTCGACGATATTGAGAAAGAAATAAATTCCGAGATCGAACGTATCAAGAAGGAACCGCCAACGGCTGAAGAAATGGGCCGGGCTCTTAATACGATCGAATCGCAGACGATATACGGCCTTCAAACTGTTTTGGGCAAAGCCGGACAGGTTGCCACTTTTGCCGGCTATCTCGGACGGCCGGATTGGTTCCAGGCGGACCTTGACCGCTATCGCAAAGTGACCGCGGCAGACGTTTCGCGGGTTGCGAACACATACCTCATTCCAAATCGTCTCGTTATGACCTATGTTCCGAGGACCGGCGAGGCTCCGCGTTCCGACCGTGCGGCCGATCGTGGCACGTCCGGTGCTAAGGAAAAGAAAGACGAAGCGAAACTTGCCGCACAGACCGCGGCGTTGCCAAAACCGGGCCCACAGCCAAAATTCGCTTTGCCGCCGATCGAGAAGACCAAGCTCGCCAACGGACTTGAGGTTTGGATGGTAGAGCAGAAAGAGCTGCCTATCGTTTCGATGAACCTCGTTCTTAAAACCGGTTCGGCAAACGAACCGGACGACCGAACAGGCGTTGCGGGAATGACCTCGCAGCTGTTGGATGACGGCACAAAAACGCGAAGTGCCGTTGATATTGTGAACCAGCTTCAGTCGATCGGCGCCAACCTGAACAGCGGTTCCGGTATCGATTCGACAAATGTAACACTCCAGACCCTGACCAAGAATCTTGATCAAGCAATGGATATTTACGCCGACGTTGTACTCAATCCTGTATTTCCCACGAAGGAGCTGGAGAGCCTCCGGGCACGTGCATTGATCGGGCTTCGTCAGCAGCGGTCAAATCCCAACGCTATTTCGAACGTGGTGTATGACAAGGTGCTCTACGGCGATCATCCATACGGCCGAAGCAATAATGAGGCATCGATAAAGGCGATCACACGCGATGATCTGGTCAAGCACTATGAGTCGACGTTCCGTCCGAACAACGGCGTGCTCATCGTAGTTGGTGATTTTGACAAAGCTGCACTGAAGGCAAAAGTCGAGAAAGCGTTCGCCGGCTGGAAAGCAGGTGACGTAGCCGCACGGCCGATGCCGACGGCGAAATCGTTGGACAAGGCAAGACTGTATATCGTTGACCGTCCCGGTTCTGCGCAATCCGTTGTCTCGATCGGCCAGGTCGGCGTTGACCGAATGAACCCGGACTTCCACGCGATCACGGTCATGAACACGCTGCTTGGCGGCGGATTTACTTCGCGTATCAACATGAACCTTCGCGAGGATAAAGGCTACACCTACGGTGCCAGAAGCGGATTTAGTTTCCGCCGCGGTGCCGGGCCGTTCTCCGCCGGAGGCGATATACAAACAGCCTTTACCAAGGAAGCGGTCGCGGAGTTCATCAAGGAATTGAATGATATTCGCGGCGGCAACCCGGCTACGCAGAAGGAGCTTGATTACAACAAGCAGAGCCTTATCCGCCGCTACCCGGCCGGATTCGAGACCGTCGGTGCGATCTCGGGCCAGCTCTCGAACCTTGTGGTCTACGGCCTGCCGGACAGCTATTTCAACGATTACATATCGAAGATAAACGCTGTCACCGTGGAGGACGTTAACCGCGTTGCGAAACAGTATCTCGACCCATCAAAGATGGCGATCGTGATCGTCGGTGACCGAAAGGTGATCGAGCCGGGCCTCAAGGAACTTGGCTACAGCATCATCATTCTGGACCCTGAGGGCAATCAGCTTGAGACCGAACAGGCTGGCGGCCAGTAGAAAAGCCAAAGGGCAGGGACTCACATTCCCTGCCCTTTTTCATTCCCCGCCCGGTTTTCCCGGATCACTTCTTGATCAGCACGACCGGTGATTGCTCCGCATTCAGCATCTTGGTAAAAAAGTCCTGAACGTCAGCGTACTTATCTGCGGATACCGTTGCTCGTTTCGTCATTAGCGAACGCGTAAAGTGAAGCTTACCGTCCTTAACGTCATACTTGGTCGAATATTTGCCAAAGGGTGTGTCCAGCGAGATCGGATCTGGCATTTCATCTACGGCAAATCCGACTGGCAATTCAAAGATCGCCTTTTCGTTGAACGAGTTGGATTCTAGAACCACCGGGTGCTTTCGCACCTTCTCAGTCAGATAAATGGAGTCCGAACGGCTGGCGATAGTTGGCTTGAAGACCAGCAGCCGGCCTTGCATTAGCTGGCCATAAGCCGGTGCCGAAAACTCCACGTCCATCTCAAAAGCCGACTCCGCGTGTTTATCCGTCGTTGTCAATTTGCTCAGTCTAGCGGCGGTTGCTCCGCGGGTAAGCCAGCTTTCGATCGACTGATTAAAGTCGCGATTCGAAAGGGAGCGGTACATCGTCCGGGCCAGACGCGATTCCTGGCCGCTGGTTCTTTCGCGGATGATACCTTTGATCCCGCCGTCGCCTGAGAGCGTTACGACCGTCTCACGATTCCAGGCGTTGAAATCGGGCGGCGTCACAGGCATTTCGATCAGGCCGCCCTGTTCGCCCGCCATTATCAGCCCGTAGCTTCCCTGCAAATAGTCCGGAAGATCGCCAACCGGCGTGAACGCGTCAGTGGCGTCAAATATCAACAGCCGCCCTAATGAAGCGTGTTCGATAACGGTCGGGCCCTTTGTCTCCGCCGAAACCTTGACGGCAATGATGCAATGGTTGAACTGTCCCGGCGACGCCCACTCTTTTCTGACGTAGTTCGGGTCGCCGGAATAGATGGCTATGGGGTAAGCCTCGATCTTAAGGATCTTGAGTAAGGCCCGCATCAGGTTCGCCTTGTCCTTACAATCGCCGTAACCGCGATCAAGCACGGTGCTCGAGGCTCTAGGCTTCATTCCATTCCCGTGGCCGACACCGATGTCGATCGAGATATACTGCAGATTCTGTACAAAAGTCCCGACAGCCCGGATCTTCTCCAACTCGGATGGAGCGTTCGCGGTTAGGTCTCTTGCCTTTGCCGCAATTGCGTCGTTAATGATGAGCTGCGGTTCATAAAGTCCCGACGCCCATTTCGATACCTCGATCCAGGTGGCGAAGACCTTGTTCACCCCCTGCGAAGCTGAGCTAGGTGCATAATTCACGGCAAGACGCGGTGCTAGATTGACGAACGCCGGACTCATTGGCTCGTCTGCGATCGGCGGCAGGTTTCGCAGTTCCCACGTATAGGTCGTGCCGCTAACCTGCGGCTGAACGTCAGCTCGGTTGAAAGTAAGGCTCGAGGCCTTCCAACCATCTGGCAGCGTGAGTGTATAGCGGGAAAATGCGGTCGGAAGCTGGTCCTGAAATGCAAAACTGTCCTGGAAGAAAAGCGGCTGGTCTTCGGATGTCATTGTATATCCAAAAACATAGCCGACGTCCGCATCGCCCGATGCGTCGATTATCTTTATCCGGCCCTCGTTATAGATATCGTCCGTGTCCGAAATTCGGTCGATGATCTCCTTCTTACCATAGTTTTTGATGCTTCCGCCGGGTGCGATAAGCCATGCTTCCATGTCCCTGACCTGGCTAAAATTTGACAGATAGAATCCGACCGCGGCTGCCTCACGCCTGCCTTCGCGGGTAAGGATCCTGACCGCTCCGCGCTCAACGGTCACGAGTTTGCCGCCTGAATCGAGCGTCAGGCTCTGCTCGCGGTGAAGCACCTCGGCGGTTACATCCTTTGGATAACCGCCCGGCTTTAACTCAGCCGCCTGCTTGAGCCACGGAGGAGGTACCTCGCCGCCGAATGCCGCAGTGACGCAAGCAAAAACCGTCAAGCAAATAGCCGCCAACGACGAGGATCTGGGGGTAAATTCTGTGATTTTCATGTGAGAGTCCTACTGCTCTTATTTTTGTCGAAGCGTGATCGTATGCGTGTCAGTCTTCTGGAAAGTGTCGAACATCGCCTTCAACGCCGGATAGGCGGATGCCGGGAAAAGCACGTTGCCCTGGCCGCCGAAATAAAAGGCCCGATTGTACACAAGCGTGTTGGTCGCGCGATTCACGCCTATCGAGACATCCAGCGACCCAATTCTCTGTGGATCCATAACAGGCGGCGGTGTCTCCGCATTGTCCAATTCGAACCCGGCAGGCATCTTTATTTCGATATTGTCTTTCTCGGCCCAGGGATGACGGAAGAATATGTCGTACTTACGCTCGCCCGAAGAAAACAGTGGATTTCTTCCGGACTCAAAAAAGCCAGGCTGGATAAATAGCCGTTTACCAGTCTTCTGTGCATAATTCGGGACCTTCAGCTTATAGCTGTGGACAAGGGGTTTTGTGGCGTCCGTCAAATTCTCTATCTTCAGGTCGATCACTTCGGCCGTGCTGATGCGGCTTTTGATCTCTTCCTTCAAATTGTCCTCAGCCTTGCTCAGCGATTCATCGTAGTTGTCCATACGGTACGTTAGAGCAGGATGGCCGGAATATTCGATCCTAACGTTGCCTTCCAAGGAGCCATCTTCCTTCAACTCAAATCTGCCTGAACGGTTCGCAACCGAGTTCTCATGGTCGGTGATGGGCGTCCTTTCCCACATAAAGTTGTCCTCACCGATGAGTAGCGCCCAAGTGTCTTCCTCATACCATACAAGCATTCCATAGGGCAGGAACTTCATTCCGGGATTAAAATACTGGAACTTGCTGCCGACCTTAATGGCGATCGCGGCCGGGTGTATCAGGTTCTCGTTCGTCATCTCAGGCTTGAAGAACATCTCGCTGCGATTGCCGCTAAACGCGACGCGAGCCTCAAACCCGGCCGCGGTGGCAAGTGCACCGAACAACAAGTCAATGAACTGGGCGGAACCTGACTTGCGTTTTAGAATATCTGCAATTGATTTGGTCGACGGCAGTTTCTTTCGATCTTCATCTGTCAGGGTCGTGTCGAACGACGTATTGTTGATCTGACTTTGGCAAAATTCATAGATCTTTTTAAGCTTTTCTTCGGGCGTCGCTGCCCCAGCCGTGATCTCGGCGGCCGCCTTTTTGATATCGCTGTTGGATTTGGTCATGAACTTGACCAAAGGTGTATTCTCGGCACTTACTGCTCCCCAATAACCCATCATATTTCCGGGATTCTTGATCGTGTAAACGATGTTGTAGGGCGAAGCTGCAGTGATATTGATTCCCGTTCCGGTCAACAGCATCCACGGCCTGACCATATCTTCGGGCGGCATTCGCGGTTCTTCACGGAAGGACGGCACATTACGCCTTTCGGCCAAATAGTAACCCTTCTGATCTTTCACGAACTTAACGTCCCTAACGTTGTAGTTTTGATACGAGGGCTCGCGTGAACTGTAGGGCTTGTAGTAATAAGCCAAGCTGCGGACCGGTATATCGCGCTGAAATGCGAGCCTCATTCCCTTGGCTCCGCCGTCGGCGATCGTCTCCTTATACTTGTACTCGACGATCACGCCGGGCTCGATGTTCGGCACCGCGAAGGATTTCGCTTTGACCTTAACGCCGCCTGCCTTAACGATCTCGCGTTCAAAAATATCTTCCTTCGTGATCTCGGTGATGGTGCCGTCAGTCTTGATCACACGTGCCGAAAGGTCTTTGATCCGGAGCCCCTTGACGAACGGGATATCGAACTTGCTGTACTTTTCGCGGCCGCGTTCGGTAAACACCTTTACGCGAACATAGTGCCGCATTGACAGTTCGTCCGAGGAGCTATCGTCGATGCGGATCTCCCAAAAAATGGCTTCGGCATCCGCGTCCGATTCGACGACCGGGGCTTTAGCTGACAGTTCTTCAGGTGAAACGGGTCGCCAGTCCTTATCTTGGGCAAAAGCAGAAAAAGAGAAGGATAGTACGAACAAGGCCAACGAAATACACGACTTTCGCAGCGTGAGAGGTCTCATATTAAAACTCCGGTCTAAATTTTATATTTGGTGAAAGGGTCGCGATTATGACTACGCAATCGCTTTGTTATGGGTGAAGGTGGTGATCAACTACAGGCCAATTTGCCCTGATCTACCTCTTGAAAGCTATTCTAAACAAAAATTTCATACAAAAGCAAAGAAATTCTGCTCAACCGGGTTTAGGCTGCAGGTATGCTATAATCCCGCATTTATCAGTCACTTTCTTTATCTGGAGAAAAATTTAGATGGCAGTAGATCACGCAAAGATACAGGAATTGCTCGGTGCGGACGCCGAATCTCTCCTGTCTCACGTTTCCAAGACGATACCAAAGGAAAATTTACAGCTTCCCGGTTCTGACTTTGTGGACCGCGTTTGGGCTGATTCCAGTCGAACGCCGGCCGTGCTTCGCAGTCTGCAAACACTGAACGATAACGGACGCCTCGGCGGCACCGGCTATCTTTCGATCCTTCCTGTCGATCAGGGAATTGAGCACTCGGCGGGTGCGAGTTTTGCTCCGAATCCGCAATATTTCGACCCAACAAATATTGTTAAGCTCGCGATCGAAGGCGGCTGCAACGCCGTTGCCTCGACATTTGGCGTGCTCGGGTCAGTCGCCCGCAAGTATGCCCACAAGATCCCTTTCATCGTTAAGATCAATCACAACGAGCTTCTGACCTATCCTAACCGCTTTGACCAGGTAATGTTCGGTACCATCGACGAGGCGAGGGATATGGGAGCCGTCGCCGTCGGGGCTACGATCTATTTCGGTTCAGACGAATCGACACGGCAGATCACCGAGGTTTCCGAGGCGTTCGCTTATGCTCACGAGCTTGGGATGGCGACGATCCTTTGGTGCTACCTTCGCAACAACAAGTTCAAGACCGCCGACGGAGATATGCACACCGCAGCTGACCTCACCGGCCAAGCAAACCATCTCGGTGTCACGATTCAGGCGGATATCATCAAGCAAAAGCTGCCAGAACGAAATGGCGGTTATAATTCTTTGAATATCGAAAGCAGCTACGGCAAGACGAACAAAAAGATCTATGACGAACTGACCAGCGACAGCCCGATCGATCTTGTACGTTATCAGGTCGCTAACTGCTACATGGGACGCTGCGGCCTTATCAATTCCGGAGGCGAATCCAAAGGCGCAAGCGATATGGCGGATGCCGTACGTACGGCGGTCATCAACAAACGCGGCGGCGGTACCGGTCTGATCTCAGGCCGCAAGGCGTTTCAAAGGCCAATGGCCGAGGGCGTCGAACTGCTGAATGCGATCCAGGATGTTTACCTAAGTGCTGACGTGACCGTTGCCTGAGGTCATTCGGAAGGTTTGGAAATCGAAGGCCGGTCTGTTACAGGCCGGCCTTCTTCGCGAGACAATTATGAGTTCAGCTCACCTTCTCGGTCGTAAGGCAGTTTTGCTTTCGGTTGCCGCCATCTTGTTTCTCGCTCTATTCCCACAGATGTTTGCTATGCTCGCCGGGCCGCAACCGTGGAACGGCTCCTACTTTGTCTCGAACTATGACGAGCCGGCGTATTCGGCCTATGTGAACGCATTGATCCGCGGTGAACCGAGAAAGAATGACCCTTTCCTCGGAACAGCCGATAGTCCCCAAACACCACAACCCGAAACACTTTACTCTGTACAGTTCATTCCGCCCTACGCGATAGCGACGCCGGCTCGATTGCTTGGCATTACTGCCTCGACCGCATTTATTCTTCTTGCGGCATTCATCGCCGTCTTCTCAACCATGACGATCTATAGATTACTTCTGGATGTGACAGGCGATGAGCTAATTGCCGTGGTCGGCCCGGTCGTGGTTCTTTGTCTCGGAACGGCTGTCGCATTTCAAGGTGAGCTTCGTAATTTGATAGACGGCCGCTTGTTAGCGGATTTTTTTCCTTATCTGCGGCGATATCAACCCGGTTTTGCCTTTCCGATCTTTTTTCTTCTTTGCCTATTTACCTGGAAGGCGATCGTGACTGAGTCCAAGGGCAACCTGGTCAAATTTTCGCTTGCCGCTGGTGCGCTTTTCGTTGTACTTGTTTTCTCCTACTTTTACTTGTGGACAGCGGCCGCCGCGTGGCTGGCTTGCTTCATCATCGTTTCGTGCCTGGTTGATCGTGGCAGATCGAAGCAATTCTTGACGGCGTCTGGGCTTATCGGGGCGATCGGCACGGTGGCCCTGATCCCTTATTTCTATCTGCTCTCCCTTCGGTCGCCAAATCTCGACAGCGTCCAGCTCCTCGTTCACACGCGGATGCCTGAATTCGCGTCGCCTTCAATGACCGTGGGAATTCTGATCGCCGCAGCCGCCATTTTTCTAGTTCGCGGCAGCGAGACGGCAAGGGCACGCTTGCCGATGATCGTTTCGTTCGCTCTGACGCCGGTGATCCTCTTCAATCAGCAGATAATTACGGGCCGCTCCCTTCAGCCAGTCCATTACGAACTGTTCATTGCGAACTACGTGGTCCTAGTCGCCGCAATGCTTCTTGCCGCAGCCGTGCGTGCACAAGGTGGCGATACCCGGCCGCTGAGATTTCAGCGAGGCCTTGTCTGTTTGGGTGTTGCGGCCTTTGGATGGGGTTTGTTTGAAGCGTATGGTTCGACAAACCGCGGTATGACTGTCGCCGCGATCCGTGATGCATCAGTGCCGGTCATTTCCGCAGCGTCAAAGGACCGCTCTCCTGCCCCGATTATTCTAGCGTCCAACTTTGTCACCGCCGATTTCATTCCCTCGGTCGGAAATGCAAGGTCTTTTTGGAACCCGCACACCTCGTCGGCGGGCGGCATCGGTGTCGCAGAGAACAAGGAACGCTTCTATAAGTATCTCTATTTTTCCGGCTATACGGCGAAGGATCTGGACGCAGCATTACGGGCCAATTCGTTCGAGGTGACTGCCGCTATTTTCGGATCGGAACGTGCCCTGCCTTCACTAGGAAGCAACGCGAAAGGTATCACAGCCGAGGAGATAAGGGCCGAATCCGCAAAGTTCGAGGCGTATTCAAAAGGCATTGATCCAACCACTGCTTATGATCCGCTGATCGATCACGTCATCGTGCCCGCCGAGGGTGAACAGACCCTTGCTAATCTCGACCGATGGTATACGCGGGATGACGGACGGGACTTCGGACTGTTCAGGCTTTATCGCCTGGCGCAAAGACCTGCACCTTGAATCGTCGCGCCAACTGACCGGATCGCATCTTGATCCGCCTCGATTGACCCGAAGCAGATCTTGGTCACAAATCTAAGCCCGGCGGTGTTTTCATTTTGGAACTGCAACTGCTCAACCTGATACCAATATGAAACTCGTATCTTATCTGTTCGCTTTCCTGGTTTTAACGTCCGGCGCCTTGTCTCAATCGCCTACGCAACCGGCAGCGTCGGTCCAGATGTCACCCGAGAAATGGCGAGACGACCTCAAGTATCTTGCTACTCAGATCGAGCGCACGCACAAGAATGCTTACCACACGGTCTCTCGAGAAGAATTCGCAAGTGCGGTCAGTTCGCTCGATGCTAGGCTCGCGACGCTCGAGGACCATCAGGTCGTTGTGGAGATCATGAAGATCGTTGCTTTGATCGGCGACGGCCATACAGGCGTTCGTTGGGGCATGATCGCCTCGTCCGGAGTCTTACCCGTGGCTTTCTATGTGTATGAGGACGGAGTGTTCGTTCAGAAGGCGGCGAGTGAAATGTCTGCAATAGTCGGCGGGAAGGTCGTAAAGGTCGGAAATGCATCGATCACTGAGGCGGTCGAGAAACTAAAGCCCTATATGTGGCGTGACAATGAAATGGGCGTGAAGAGTGCTCTGCCCTACTATCTCGCCTCGCCGCAGATCCTGAATGCGGTCGGTTTGTCTGCTTCAAAGGATTCGGCCGACTTTACAATCCTCCGCGATGGCCGCGAATCGAAGGTTGTATTAAGGGCTGGTGCCCGCCTTGAGGATCTCGGAAACCCGCCAAAGTCTTGGTTAGACGCACGGCCCGCAAGTGTTCCGGTGCCCGCGTGGCAGAGGGAACCACGCAACAACTTCCGGTACGAGCTTTTGAACGAAGGTAAGACCTTCTACATTCAATTCAATGCGGTGCAGGACAAGCCTGACGAGACGGTCGAGGCCTTCTTCAAACGAGCCCTGGACGCGGCAGAAAAGTCGACGGTGGAGCGATTAGTGATCGATCTCCGCCTGAACGGCGGCGGCAACAACTATTTGAACCTGCCCGTCACCATCGGAGCGATAAAGTCACGACTAAACGTACGCGGCAAATTCTTTGTGATCATCGGCCGTGAGACGTTCTCTGCCGCCCAAAACACCGTCAATGACCTTGAGAAATATACAAATGCCGTGTTTGTAGGTGAACCGACCGGAGCCTCGCCCAACCATTACGGCGATGCACGGCCGATAGTTTTGCCGAACAGTAAACTCCGGATCCAGGCGTCCACGCTGTGGTGGCAAGATCTGGACCCGCGCGATACAAGAAAATGGACAGCACCGACAGTTGCGGCGGACCTTACATCCGAGGACCACCGCAGCGGGCGCGATCCGGCGTTGGAAGCCATCCTGAACTATAAGCCTACATCGTCGATCCAGGAGATCGTGACAAAGGCACGCGCAGGCGGGACGGTTGCGGAATTTATTGCGAATTACAGAGCGTTCCGGGCGAATCCGCTGCACAAATATGTTGAAACAGAAACGGTGATGAACCGGGTCGGCCAATTCCTGTTGAACGCACGTCGGGTCGACGATGCCCTCGAAGTTTTCAAGGCAAATGCGGCGGATAATCCTCGATCTGCCCTCGTTTATCAGAGCCTGGGTGATGCCTATGCGATAAAGGGTGAGAAGCCCTCCGCAATATCCAATTACGAAAAGGCGGTCAGCCTGGATCCCAAGCTGACCGCCTCCGCCGAAGCCCTAAAAAACATGAAACAGAACTAAGATCTATTTTCGACTGTAGCTCTTGTGAATGATCTCGATCCATTGATCCGTCTTGATAAACCCGGAGCCGGCTTCCTTGAACTTTTCAGGCAGGCCGGCTTTCTTGATCTCGTCCAGAGACTTGCCCGCTTTCATTGCGTCCTGCACGATCTTGGCCGTCTCGACCATTATTTGGTGGTAAGCCTTTAAATCATCGAGCGTCGAGACTTGGCCGTGGCCGGGAATCAGTTTTGCGTCCGCCGGGATCTGCCGGATCAGGGTGGCTATTTTGTTTATCAGGCCCTGAACGTTCCCGCCGCTGTCGAGGTCAACATATGGAAATCTCCCCACGAAAAAATCGTCTCCCAAGTGGACGACATTAGCCTTCACGAAAAAGACGACCGTGTCACCGTCCGTATGCCCGCTTGGAAAGTGGACCGCCTTAACTTCCTCACCGTTGAAAAAGATCGAAATGCTTTCCGTATAGGTAACGACCGGCCAGGCCGCGACGGGCGAGGGTGGGGTCGTACTTTTGAAGAAAGTGTTGGTCTGGAGTTCCGACATCCTCTTTCTAACATTCGAATGAGCAATGATTGTCGATGCTTTGCCAAAGAACTCATTGCCCTGGGTATGGTCGCCGTGCCAGTGCGTGTTCAGGACGTACTTCGGCGATGCGGAACCAAGCTCCTTGAGGGCAGCACTTAGCTTTTCGCTGACCTGACGATAATCATCGTCAACGATCAGGATGCCTTCCATCCCGACCAGTGCTCCGATGTTGCCGCCGCGTCCCTGCAGCATATAGACGTTTCCGTTTACCTTGGTGGTCTTGACCGTAACGTCCTGTGTCTGAGCAAAGTGGCTGTTGCTGCCGTGAGCAAAAACTCCGCTAACGCCGATGGCCGTGATACTGAGAAGTGTCAGAACTCTGTGCATTTTAGTCTCCGATCAAATGGGATGTGAATACGTTTGAGAAGTATATATCAACCCTCGCCTAGGCAAAACGCCCATCGTACGCTCCGTTGAGGAAAGGGTTATCAGAGCGTTCGCGGCCGACCGTGGTATCCGGCCCGTGGCCGCAGCAAACGGTATAATCGTCCGGCAGCGAGAGAATGTTCGCGCGGATCGAGCCGATCAGCCGTTCAAAGTTACCGCCCGGCAGATCCGTCCGTCCAATAGTTCCGCTGAACAGACAGTCGCCTGTGAAAACGGTCCGTTCGTTCTCTTCGATAAGTACCATGTGCCCTAGTGTGTGGCCCGGACAGTGACGAAACTGAAAGCGAAGTTCACCCACCTCTAGCACGTCCTCGTGCTCCGCAAAACGAGTTATTTTTGGTGGGTCGGCATAGTCCATACCCATTGCCGCAAGCTGGTGCGGCTGGATGCCCATCAGCAACGGCTGCTGCGGCAGGGAGTAATACAGATCGGCTTCCTCGCGGTGGGCAATTATCTCGGCGTTCGGGAACTGATCGTGCAGATAAGCGGCACCGCCGACGTGGTCTAAATGCCCGTGCGTAAGGCAGATGGCGGTAAGTTCGAGGCTATTCTCCCGAACGTAGCCGGCAACCTCGGGCGATTCCTCGCCGGGATCTATGCAGATGGCCTTGCCCGTAGCTTCACATGCGACGATGCGCGTATTTTGCTGAAATGCTGTCTGGACGAACTGTTCAACTATCATTGCGAACAAGCTTATCAAGATAAGGTTCTGGATCGAAGCCGCCGTCCGTCCTGCCCCGAAGAACGAACCCTATTGCCTCCCGGTATGTACTCTCATCAGGGACGCCAGTGAAACACGGTGCTTCCTTGTCCGTCAGGCTTAGGTAGCTATTCAAACAGCTCAAAAGCATCCAGAGCAATATCTCACTATCTGGGCCTAGAGGATTGTGCTTAATGATGACGGCCCTGTCAGCAGCGATACCTTCACAAAGCTGGGCGAACTCTTTCTCGGAGATATTTCCCATCGGTAGGTTCAAATCATACACAAACGGTCATTCTGAGTGAATCGAATGCAGACACAATGTATGCGGGAATTCTGAATCTGTACTGATACAGAACATCGGTATCCATTTTTATATAGCTAAACGTCGAAATAATCGGTATTTTCAAAAACCGAAACTTTGGCACGCACTTTGCAAAACAGGTCTGCATTGATAGGACATCTTCGTCACTGACGAAAATCACACAGCTCCAAGGTAACAGCGAACGCAGGGAAGGCCGGGCCGGATCGGAAGATCGGGCCCCGGACAAACGCTAAAAGAGCGGCAGGGATTTTCGAAAGCTTTGGGAAGAAGGCCGGATCGCTTGGGGGTAATCTTCGCGTGTGGGCACGAAGACTGAACCGGCCTTCTTCTCAAATTGTTCTACCGAGAAATTTTGATGTTTGAAAACTGCGAACCGTATGCTCTCGATTCTTGTTTTATAGGGTGAACATCTTTCTACAATAATCTCGCTTATTCAGAGTGTCGGATACAGTTTTCAAAAAAGCCGGAGCGCCTTCCCGAGGTCTCCGGCTTTATTCGTATTCCTCGTACATATAATAGATCGATCTTTTCATTCCGACCTTTTCATATACCTGCTGAGCATTCAAGTTCTCGTGCTCGACATAAAGTCTGTATCCGCAGACGTTTGCATCCTCTGCCGCTTCCGCCTTAACAAAATCATACAGCTTTCGGTAAAGGCCATTGCCGCGGGCTTCGGGAACGATGTAAACGCTTTGGATCCACCAAAACCATTTGTTGCGCCAATCGCTCCATTCAAAAGTGACCATCAGGCCGCCGGCGATCGATCCGCCATCCTCGGCGACCACATAAAATCCCTTGTTCGGATCCGAGAAAACTGCCTCGACGCCGCCTTTCAACACGGCCGCATCAAGCGTTTTCCCTTCGGTTTCGAGGGCCATCTTTTGATTGAAATCGACCAGCGAAGACGTATCACTGCTCACTGCTCTTCTTATTCTCATTTGTTCGCTGCTTGACGAAGCCAACGCCGCCAACTAACCTAGAATGTTTTGCCCGCTGGACCGAAAAAGCTTTATGAAACTAAGGATACTTTATCACGGCAATTGTTTCGACGGTGTTTCGTCGGCCGCGATCTTTACCAAATTCTACAGAGCAAAGATAGACCCGAGCGCCGATGTTCATTACACGCCGACGATGCACCGGGCCGGAAACGCTTTTGACCGCGAACAATTCGACGGTGACGAAAATGCCATTGTTGATTTCAAATATTGCCCGGACGACCGGCTAACATGGTGGTTTGATCATCACCAGTCCGCTTTTCTCTCAGAACCCGATGAACAACACTTTCTCGCCGATACCTCCGGCAAGAAGTTTCTGGATACCGCGAGCAAGTCCTGCGCAGAGTTCATTGCCCGTATCGCCAAGGAACAATACGATTTTGAGGACGAATCGCTAGCCGAGTTGATCGAATGGGCACACATAATCGATGGCGCCCTTTACGATTCGCCGGCACAATGCGTCGAACTCCGCTCGTCCGCACTGAAATTGATGCAGGTGATCGAGGGTGAGAAGGATCCGGCATTCGTCGAGAAGATCATCCGAATGCTCACGCAGCATACGCTGGATGAAATAGTTGCAAGCGAGGAGATACAGGCCAAGCTTGAACCGATCCTGGAACAGCACTGGTCAACGGTCGATTTAATAAAGAGCAAGGCAGTTGCCGAGCGTGGTGTCGTTCACTTCGACCTGACCGGCACCGGCGTCGAAGGGTATAACAAGTTCATACCCTATTATTTCCACCCCGAAGTGACCTATGTCGTGAGCCTAAGCCAAAGTTCATTTCGGACAAAGATCTCCGTCGGCTCAAACCCCTGGGCACCACGGCCGCGGACCCACAATATTGCCGAGATCTGCGAACGCTACGGCGGCGGCGGCCACGCCGTTGTCGGAGCCGTCTCGCTGAAACCCGAAGATCTGGAACTTGGCAAGAAGTACATGCGGGAGATAATCGAAGAGCTTCAGTTCAAAGAATAAAACGCGCCCCAGTCACAGGCCGCGCTTGTTCGTTTCGGTTTCTTCCTCTCCT
The DNA here is from genome assembly GCA_031398645.1 of Acidobacteriota bacterium. Lineage (GTDB taxonomy): Bacteria > Acidobacteriota > Blastocatellia > Pyrinomonadales > Pyrinomonadaceae > OLB17. The sequence goes on along the minus strand of JANNNS010000145.1, from coordinate 15 downwards.
TCATCTTCTTCAAGT
>JANNNS010000137.1:0-13122 GCA_031398645.1 Acidobacteriota bacterium | reverse complement strand
GGCTGTGCGGTGCTTGGTCAACCGACGCCAGCGGTGGCGTTCGAGGGTCGTAAGATCGCTTGGCTTTACATGCCGAATCGCCAACTAGTAGAACTCGTCGAATCTACAAAGGAAGGGTAGTCTATGGACACTCGCCTGCTTCGGGACCAGATTGACCGTGGAATCGCTGCTGGTGTAGGAGCTCCAGAAATCCAGCAACAGCTTCGATTATTTTGGGAGAAAGACTCTGGGCCCGCCGCCGCTGCGTTTGTCCTATCGCGCTTTGAAAGGCTTCGTCCAGCGCTGGCGGTAACTGCGGCGCGGGTAGCAGTCCTTCGCTCCTTTACGATTGAGCCAGTAGTGCCGGTCGTGAAGGCAGCCGCCTCTGTAAACGGCATCGCGCTCGACGTGTATGTGGGCGGCTATAATGCCTGGATCGGGCGGCGAACTGCTGACCGGCGTGCTCTATGTTGACGGTGAATATTATGCATCCACCAAAACGCCGATCGAGTTCGTGTGGCAACCCGACCGCGTTGAGCGCCGCTCGGTTTACAAAGGCCTCGAGCTAAAGAGCACCATGGTCGTGCCGTTCAAGACGATGTCGGTTGCGGTGAAATTCACGGTCACGAACATGACCAAGGCTCGCCGCAAGACCGAGATCAAATTCGCCATCAACGGAGGAGCTACGAAGAGGGTAAAGCCGTGGAACGCAGCTTATTCTCCGGGTGAGTACGACAACATCCGCACCGTTGATAGCGGCCGCAACGCGGTGATGTGCAAGTCAAAGCATACTGAGGCATTCGTACTTCAGGGCGCGTCACCAAAGCCAAAGCACCTCGAGCGCTCCTGGATCGTTTACGAATTCGACCTGGCACCGCGTGAATCGGCTTCGATCACTTTCGTTAATTCTCTTGGAGAGTCAGCGGCTGACGTTCAGCGTCAATATGACTCGATCATCAATAAGTTCGACACGGTCGCCAAAGCCACCGAGGACGAATGGAATCGCCAGCTAAAGGCAGCGTTCACGCCGGGCAATGACGTGTTCTCGGGACACGTGCCGACTCTCGTCAGCGCCGACGAATCGGTGAAACGCATTTACCACTCGGCGGTTATGAGTGCGTTATATTTCCGCCGCACGACGCCGCATTCCGTTTACGGAACCACATACGTCACCTTGATGCCGCGTTATTGGGAAACGACGACGTTTCTTTGGGACATTTCGTTATCAGCAATGCTGCTGTCGATGCTGGATCCTGAGATCATCAAGCGGATGATGGAAACGTGGATGAAGCTCGACGTGTACAAGCACTTCGGCACCGAGTTTCTTACCGGAGCCGGCGTCGGGCCTTGGTACTCCGTCAACGATTACGCGATGTCGCGGATGGCGAAGGAGTATCTTCGTTGGACCGGCGACAAGGCGTGGCTCGACAAGGAGGTGAACGGCAAGACGGTTTACAAGACCCTGCTCACCTATGCCGAGAATTGGCGTAAACTTGATACAAATAAACACGGTCTAGCCGATTACGGCGGCGTAACGAATCTTCTCGAAGCCGTGTCAAGTTACGTTCACGAGGTCGCCGGTCTGAACGCTGCGAACGTCCACAATCTTCGTTTCGCCGCCGAACTTGCAGAGTATAAAGGCGACCGGTCGAAAGCAGAGGGATATAGAAACGAGGCCGTCGATCTGGGCAAACGCGTTCAAGATCTATACGTGCCCGGCCGCGGTATTTGGAAGTGCAAACTTCCCGACGGCAGCTACAACGAAGTCCATCACTGCTATGATTTCGGTGTAACGCTGATGACGATCGGCGACCGGATGCCGGCGACGCAGAAGAAGGAGATGGTTGCGTTCTTCAAGAATGAGCTTCAGACCCCGACATGGATGCGGGCGTTATCGACAAAGGACCTGGACGTGACGTTCAGCGTTCGGCCCGACCATCAATGGACTGGTGCGTACTGCTCCTGGCCCGCGTTGGCACTCAGCGGATTATATGTGGCGGGCGAGGCTACGATGGCTCATGAATGGATGAAAGGCCTCGCGAAATCGTCGATGCAAGGGCCGTATGCGCAGGCGAATTTCTCGGAAACGTTCCATCCGCCTGAGTCCAACGGCGGTGCGATCAAAACGCCGTCCGATCAACCGTACATCAACGATTGGGCATGCGTTTCAGGCTGTAATTACCTCGAACCGATCGTTGATTCGCTTTTTGGCATTAACGCCGGCCTTTTCGGATCGATAACGGCGAAACCGCAGTTCGGCCCGTTCGACGCGAAGGCGGAATTGCGAAACATCAACTATCAGGGCAAGCGATTTGTCGCGGATAAGAACGGCGTCCGCTCAGCGTGATCTAATATCCTGCTTATCCTGTGCACTCTGTTTGAATGACTTTTATTCTATGAACACGTTGATCAAATCCGTCCTTTTCATCATTCTTGTGGCCGCCTCAGCGTTCGCCCAGCACAAGACGTCGCCCCCACTTCTCGAGATCGGCGACCGCTACTGGATGCAGCCAGACGTGGTTTACGGCAGTGCAAATAACACGCCTCTAAAACTCGATATCTGGTATCCGCGTGACAATGACAAGCCAACGCCGACAGTCGTTTACATTCACGGCGGCGGCTGGATCTTCGGATCGAAGGAAGGCGCTGTTTATCAGCTTCTGCCCTATCTGGAACGCGGATGGCGGGTCGTGAACGTCGAATACCGAATGGCTGGAAACTCTCTTGCCCCAGGTTCGGTGGAGGACACCCGTTGTGCGTTGAGATGGATCCATCGGAATGCGGCGCAGTGGAAGTTCGATACGTCAAAGATCGTGCTGACCGGCCATTCCGCGGGCGGCCATCTATCACTAATCACGGGAATGCTCCCCGACGGGACGCCGCTCGATAACCGCTGTTATGCAGATGCAAAATACGGCGATGTGCCGATGAAAGTAGCGGCGATCGTTAACTGGTATGGCATTAGTGACGTCAACGACCTTATTCAGGGCCCGAACGTGAAGAACTATGCCGTAATGTGGATGGGCTCGCTGCCGAACGCAGCCGAGGTCGCAAAGAGCGTTTCGCCGCTAACGTATGTAAGGGCCGGATTGCCGCCGGTGCTCACCATCCATGGCGACAAAGACGATGTCGTGCCGTACACTCACGCGACGCGTCTGCACGACACGTTGAGGAAAGTGGGCGACGTAAATAATAAATTGATTACCGTAAAAGGTGGCGGCCACGGGATGTTCGCCCAACAGGATTACGCCACTGCTTTTGACGAGATCTGGAAATTTCTAAAAGATAACAAGGTTCAGTAATTGTCGCGTAGCGGCGAGCGAATTTAGCCGTGGGTTTCAACCCACGGGAAGGGAATTACGAATTTCCGTCGCGTTATCGACGGACGGATCTACGCGACCGAAGAAAGGATGAAGATCACAGATATCAAAGCGACCACGGTGACGGTTCCGCTCGAAGCGCCGTTGCGGCACGCGGCGGGTTGCCATTGGGGACGGTTTGTCCGCACGATCGTCGAGGTCGAGACGGACGAAGGCATCACCGGTTTAGGCGAAATGGGCGGCGGCGGCGAATCGGCCGAGGCAGTATTTCGAGCGATGAAAAGCTATCTAGTCGGCCACGATCCGGCTCGGCTCGAAGAGATGCGATTCAAGATCGCCAATCCGACTGCGTCGCTCTATAACAACCGTACGCAGATCCTCGCGGCGTTGGAGTTCGCCTGTCTCGATATCATCGGCCAGAAGTGGAACGTCCCCGTCCACGGCATTTTGGGCGGCAAACTGCAGGATGAAGTTCCCTTTGCCTCTTACCTGTTTTTCCGTTATCCAAATCCGAAAGATGGCAGCGGCGAGGTGCGGACGCCCGATCAGCTTGTCGCACACGCAAAAGAATTGAAGGCGAAATATGGGTTCACCTCGCACAAACTGAAGGGTGGCGTCTTTCACCCAGAATACGAGCTCGAATGTTATCGCGCCGTCGCAGGTGCACTTGGCACCGACAAACTCAGCGGCGATTCTTTTCGTTTTGATCCGAACGCAGCCTGGTCGACCGAGCAAGCCATCTGGTTCGGCCAGAATATCGAAGACATACGGAACGATTATTTCGAAGACCCGGTTTACGGCCTGCACGGCATGCGGCGAACACGCGAGATGGTCCGTATTCCGCTTGCTACGAATACTGTAGTCGTCAATTTTGAACAGCTTGCGGCAAATGTGCTCGACACGGCATGTGACGTTATTCTGCTTGATACGACATTCTGGGGCGGCATTCGGCAATGCATAAAGGCGGCCGGTGTATGCGAAACATTTCAGCTTGGCGTGGCTGTGCATTCGTCCGGCGAACTCGGCATCCAGCTCGCGTCGATGCTCCATCTAGGAGCGATGATCCCGAACCTTAGCTTTGCCGCGGACGCTCATTATCACCATTTGACCGACGACGTTATTGAAGGCGGCCTGATGAAGTACGAGGCCGGCAAGATCAAGGTGCCAACCGGGCCAGGCCTCGGCGTTAAGCTAAACCGAAACAAACTCGCCGAGTACAGCGAACTGTATAAGCGACTCGGCGGATATTCGTACGACCAGGATCCGCTCAGGCCCGGTTGGACGCCGACGGTGCCGAACAACCGCTGGGCCGACCCGAACGATGATCGTCGCCCAGAGATCCCATATTGAAGATGTTATGAAGCAGTTTTCTACCTACGTCATCGTATTGGCCTTGACCACGGTGCTATCGACCCATTCGGTCCTGCCGCAGTGTGAGATCACGGTCGGAAAGGGACAGCCCGCAACCGAGTGGAACGACCAGTTCACCCAGAACGGGCAAGGCTGGACCGGCGGGGACACGACCGTTTCGATCGAGCTTCCGAATGGCAACTCGGCATTCTTCTTCTCTGATTCATACATTGCTGAAGATCCGGCGAAACCCGGCGACGGAGCTGTCTATACAAACGAAAACGGCCTTCGGATGCGAAAGCCGAACTGCATTCCGCCGATCTGCGGCCCGGCTCCCGAGGTAATTCACTATGTTTACAACAGCGTTGTTGTGAGATCGAAAGACGGAAAAACGCTGCGAACATTGACTGGTGAAAAGGACAAGAATGGGTATTCCACCGCCTACTTCAAACCAAAAAGTACGGTTCCCAATCATATGTACTGGCTTGGAGATCCGATCATAGTCGATGTAGGCGGTAAGAAAAAGATCTGGATGTTCCTGAACGAATGGGATGTAGCCCGCCCTTTCGATAAGAGTTTCTGGATCAGATATCGTGCTCAGGCGATCGCCCAAATGGATGCCGAGACGCTCGAGATCGAGAAGATCGTCGATCTCAAAAATAAAACCGACGAAGCCGTCTGGGGAATCTCACTGTGGCTTAATGACCGAGGCGAACTTTTTATTTATGGCATGCGAAACGAGGGCGACATTAAGGCCGCGAAGAAGTCCACGCTTGCAATGGCCGATAAATACAAGAAGCTCTACATCGCCAAGGTAGATGCGACAAAGGGGCTAGAGCACGCGGTCGACCTGAAGAACTGGACCGCATGGGACGGAAAAACATTTTCGAAGAACTTTAGCAGCCGCAAGTCGATCATCCCTGAAAAGGACAGCATCAGCGACGAACTAACGGTCCGACGGCTCAATATCGGAGGCAAACCGACGTTTGTGATCGTGACGTTCGACACGTCGGTCGGCTATGCGGACTGGAAAGATCTTTACATGTATTCGGCGTGCGAACCGCAAGGGCCGTTCAGAACGAAGCATCACTTTTACACTACTCCGACCGCGGGAATGACGAAGTTTCCTGGTATGACCGAATCCCAATCGCTTCAGAGCGGCCTGAGCGTCTATAATCCGCATATGCACCCGCAATTTATCAAAGACGGCAAAATGCTCGTTTCGTACAACAGCAATCTGCCGTTCGGCTCGAAACCGGGCGACTCGATCTTCGCGGAATTTTACCGTCCAAGGTTTGTATGGGTCCCGATCCAGGGATTACAAAAGTAAATGAAGCTCGTAGCCTTTAACCCAAAGAATGTATCGCACAGCGGCGAGCGTAGATACCGGATCGGAGCAATGGTCGACGGCGATCAGATAGCTGATCTTACACCTTCGATTCTGCCGTTGGGCCTTAGCGGGGCCGAAATATTGCGATGCTACGACCTCGCGACTAACTTTGTCGCACCCGCGACTGAGGCGGTGGACAGCGGCCTGCTTCCGCTTGTCGATATTGGTGATGTGAAGATGGAAGCTCCTGTCCCGCGGCCCGGCAAGATCATTTGTATCGGCCTGAACTACCGCAACCACGCCATCGAGAGCGGAATGGAGATCCCGAAAGCTCCGATCGTGTTCTCGAAGTTCGTGACCTGCGTAGCCGCGTCCGAAGATCTGATCCTGCTTCCTGTCGGCAGCGAGCAAGTCGATTTCGAAGCCGAACTCGCTGTCGTCATCGGTCGCCGCGCTAAGAACATTAAGCTTGAGGATGCGATGGGCCACGTCTTCGGCTACACGAATTTCAATGACGTGTCCGCCCGCGATATGCAGTTTGCCGACGGCCAGTGGCAGCGTGGCAAATCTTGCGACACATTTGCTCCGTTCGGCGAATATGTTGCGACCAGGGACGAGATCACCGATCCGCACAACCTTCGTATCCAGTTTCGTTTGAACGGCGAAACTATGCAGGATTCGACGACCGCCGAGCTGATCTTCGGCATTCCGGAGATCATTGAATACCTCTCGCGTTCGATGACTCTGGAACCGGGCGACATTATCGCTACGGGCACGCCGCCCGGCGTTGGCTTTGCCCGCAAGCCGCCCGTTTTTCTGAAGGATGGCGATGTCTGCGAGGTGGAGATCGAAGGACTCGGGGTTCTTACGAATCCGGTCGCGAAGGCTTAGAGAAGAATAATGTTCGACCTTACCGGCAAAATAGCCCTTGTCACGGGATCTGCTTCTGGCATTGGCGAAGCGATCGCACATGCACTTGCCCAGGCCGGTGCATTTGTTTATGTCGCGGACCTTGACGAGACGAACGGCGTCCGCGTTGTTGACGACATCGGCAGCAGAGGCGGAAAGGCGGAGTTTCTACGATTGAACGTCGCTGAGACCGAGGAATGTGAGCGGGCGGCAGAGGCGGTCGGCCATCTCGATATTCTTGTAAATAACGCTGGCATCGGCCATGTCGGCACGATCCTTACAACGGGTTCCGATGATCTCGAACGGCTCTTTGCTGTGAACGTTCGCGGAATGTTTGACCTGACCAAAGCTTTCATCGGCGGTATGATCGAGCGGAAATACGGTGTCATCCTCAACGTTGCGTCGATCGGCGGAATTGTCGCCATCCGTGACCGCATAGCATATTGCGCTACCAAATTTGCCGTTGTAGGCATGACAAAATGCATCGCGCTCGACCACGCAATGGACGGGATACGTGCCAATGCCATCTGTCCCGGCCGCGTGGAAACGCCTTTCGTCACTTCGCGTCTGGCGGAGTATCCTGACCCTGAAGAAGCATACCGCGAGATGGCTTCGACCCAGGCCCTCGGCAGGATGGGCAAACCCGAAGAAGTTGCCGCCGCAGTGCTCTATCTCGCCAGCGACGAAGCCGCTTTTGTCACGGGAACCGCACTCGAAATCGACGGCGGCTGGGCCGCGGGCAAATAGTCGCCTCCGCCTGCAATTGCTTGACTTGATTCAGCTTTTCGCGTAAAAACGAACTGTCCTTACGGTTACAAGACCCACACTGGTGATACTTATTCAGGCCCGCGTTGAATGCGGTCGGATCGCATCTCGCACGCGCACAGCCTAAACGTTCGAACGAATGGCATCAAACCTTGTCTCGATAACTCGGCGCGGATTTGGCGAAACCACTCGGCGAGGTGCGTGGTGGCTTCCGTCGCTTGTCACTTTCCTGGGCTTTTCAGCATTTATCGTTTATTCGACATGGGCGGCGTTTCAGGGCGAGCATTATACCTTCGGCCCCTATCTGTCGCCCATGTATTCGCCGGAATTATTCGGTGCATCGCCCCACGCCATCTTTGGCCCGATGCCAAGCTGGATACCGGCCTGGCTGCCGTTGACTCCGGCTTTTCTGATCCTTTGGGCTCCGGGCGGATTTCGTTTCACGTGTTACTACTATCGCGGCGCATATTACAAGGCTTTCTGGGCCGACCCGGTCGCCTGCGCGGTCGGTGAACCGCGTTCGGGCTACCGCGGCGAGAACTGGTTCCCGCTGATCCTGCAAAACGTACACAGATATTTTCTATACATCGCGCTGGCGTTCATCGTTTTTCTTTCGTATGACGTTTGGAATGCGTTGTGGTTCCCAGACGGATTCGGCATTGGCGTCGGCACCCTAGTCTTGACTGTAAACGTGATACTGCTCGGCAGTTACACTCTCGGCTGTCATTCATTGCGTCATCTTATCGGCGGGGCTCGCGATGTTCTTTCCGGCCGGCCCGTCCAAAAGAAAGCCTACGAATGCGTCAGCGGCCTTAATAAGCGCCACATGCTGTTCGCCTGGATGAGTCTGTTCTGGGTCGGGTTTACGGATTTCTACGTGCGAATGTGCTCAATGGGAGTGTTCACGGATTATCGACTCTTCTAACGCTTGGAGATTTTAAGTGAGGAGGCTAAACGTTCATCGAGAAAGTGCCGTGGGTAAGTTTTATATCGATACCGACGTTTGTACATGTAGTGCAGCATGCGAAATCGAGGCTCCAAATAACATCAAGATAGATAACGTCGAACTGACAGCCTACGTCTTCAAGCAGCCCGAAGATTCGGACGAAGTAGAAGCACTCAAGAGAGCAATTTGGGTTTGTCCCGTCGAGGCGGTTGTTGACGATGGCGATTCCACCTAGGCGTTGATGCGATACGTAATTAATGACTGATTACACAACATTCGAACACGACGTTCTCGTCATCGGTGCCGGTGGTGCAGGCCTTCGAGCGGCGATCGAGGCTTCGGGCTCGGGCGTCTCCGTCGGGCTGATCTGCAAGTCTCTTCTGGGTAAGGCCCATACGGTAATGGCCGAAGGCGGAATGGCGGCCGCGATGGGCCACAATGATGATCGTGACAACTGGAAGGTCCATTTTTCCGACACGATGCGCGGCGGCCAGTATGTGAACAATTGGCGGATGGCCGAACTCCACGCGAAGGAAGCTCCGGATCGCGTCCGCGAGCTCGAGGGTTGGGGAGCGGTGTTTGACCGTACAAAGGATGGCCGCATCAACCAGCGAAATTTCGGCGGACATCGATATCCACGGCTCGCTCACGTCGGGGACCGAACGGGACTAGAACTTATTCGCACACTTCAGGACCATGGCGTCCATCAGGGCATTGATGTCCATATGGAAGTTACGGTGATCTCGTTGCTGAAGGACGGAGACCGCGTTGTTGGTGTATTCGCATACGAACGCGAGCACGGACGTTTTCGAGTATTCAAGGCGAAGGCGGTTATTCTCGCGACGGGCGGGGTCGGGCGCGCTTACAAAATAACTTCCAATTCGTGGGAAGGAACCGGTGACGGCCACGCTCTTGCTTATCACGCGGGTGCCGAGCTCATTGACATGGAATTTATTCAGTTCCACCCGACCGGAATGGTCTGGCCGCCGAGCGTCCGCGGAATTCTCGTGACCGAAGGCGTTCGCGGTGAAGGCGGCATCCTCCGCAATAGCGAAGGCAAGCGGTTCATGTTCGATGATATCCCCGACAACTACAAGGATCAGACCTCCGACACCGAAGAAGAAGGATGGCGATATGTGACTGGCGACAAGAACGCCCGCCGTCCGCCGGAGCTTCTTACCCGCGACCACGTCGCCCGCTGCATCAATCGCGAAGTAAAAGCTGGACGCGGTTCGCCGCACGGCGGCGTATTCCTGGACATCGCGTGGATCAAGGAAAAACTCCCGAACGCGGCAGAGCATATCAAAAAGAAGCTGCCGTCGATGTATCACCAGTTCATGCAGCTCGCGAACCTGGACATCACTAAAACGCCGATGGAGGTCGGCCCGACGACGCATTACATAATGGGCGGAATCCGCGTTGATGCGGACACGCAGGCTTCGACGCTGCCGGGATTGTATGCCGCTGGCGAATGCGCGTCCGGTATCAACGGTGCGAACCGTCTCGGTGGCAACTCGCTTTCTGATCTGATCGTGTTCGGCAAACGTGCGGGCGAATATGCGGCTGAGTTCGCCAAGGCAAACGGGCACGGTACCGTCGACAGCGCTCAGATCGAGGCGGAGGCAAAACGCGCCCTCGAACCATTCGAACGCGAGGCAGGTGAGAACCCGTTCAATGTCCAGCACGACCTTCAGGAAATGATGCAGAACCTGGTTGGCATCGTTCGCCTCGAGGACGAAATGAAGGAAGCCCTCGTCGGTCTCAAGAAATTGAACGACCGCTCCGCCAAGGCTTCGGTCACCGGCAATATCGATTTCAATCCGGGCTGGCATACCGCGCTCGACCTGCGAAATCTACTTACGGTTTCCGAAGCGATAACGCTCTCCGCCATTGAACGTAAAGAAAGCCGCGGGGGGCAATTCCGAGAGGATTATCCGAATAAGGATCCGGAGTTCGCAAAATTCAACATCTCGGTCAAAGAAGTGGACGGCCAAATGCAGGTCTCGCACATCCCACTGCCCGAGATGCCGGCAGAGTTGAAGAAAGTAATCGAAGAAATGGGGTAGAGAATTTCGACCGCAGATGCACGCAGATATACACAGATTTATTGAATCGCATCTTCTGTATTTGCGTCCATTTGCGTTTATCCGCGGTTAAATTTCTATGGCAACAGCAACATTTAGCATACGACGCGGCGGCCGAGAGGGCGGTGAGATGGTCGACTACCAAACTCAGGTGACCGAAGGGATGGTCGTACTCGACGCGGTACATCAGATCCAGGCCGAATCGGCGCCGGATCTCGCCTGCCGGTGGAACTGCAAGGCAGGTAAATGCGGGTCGTGTTCCGCCGAGATCAACGGCATGCCGAAACTGTTGTGCATGACCCGGCTTGATACGATCGACCTTAACGAAACCGTCACGATCGAACCAATGCGTGCCTTTCCGCCGGTAAAAGATCTTATAAGCGACGTCTCGTGGAACAACGAAGTCAAAAAACGCATCAAAAAATTCAAACCGCGCGAACCCGATGCAGATGACGGAACTTGGCGTATGCAGCAGGAAGACGTCGATCGCGTTCAGGAGTTTCGCAAGTGTATCGAGTGTTATCTATGTCAGGATGTGTGCCACGTGCTCCGCGATCACAACAAGCATCAGGAATTTATCGGCCCGCGATTTCTCGTTTACACGGCTGCACTCGAGATGCATCCGCTCGACACCGAGGACCGGACACAGGATCTGAAGGATCTTCAGGGCATAGGCTATTGCAATATTACCAAGTGCTGCACCAAGGTTTGCCCCGAACATATAACGATCACCGACAACGCGATCATTCCGTTAAAAGAGCGGGTTGTCGATGAGCATTACGACCCGTTAAAGAAGTTGATAAAGCTGTTTAGAAAGAAATGAAATTTGCTCCGGAAGTATGGGCGGTGAAGCGGAAGGCAGGCCTTTTCCGCTATCTGCTGATCGACGGGATCCTTATATCTGGCGGGCCTTTTGCTGTTGTGATGCAGATCATTGGCCTTATTGTACTCCGCGAGGAAGGGCAGACCATCGGGCAGTATTTTACGTCTACGCGAACGTGGACGACCTTTATGCTTCACGGAACTCTCTTCGGCCTGATCGTTGGTTATCTGAATTGGCGGCGGAACGAAAAGGCTTACCTTACCTCGGGGCCAGCCGGAGAGAATGAGTGATCCACGAGTGAGTTAAAGTTATGTTCGAACTTAAACCTCTTTCACACGATGCCATCTCGGCCGCCCTTGAAAAGGCCAACCGTTATCGTTTGCTCAATGAGCCCGGAGCGGCCGAGAGCATCTATCTCGACATCCTTGCGGTCGAACCGGACAATCAAGAAGCTCTCAAGAATATCGTTCTTGCAATGAGCGATCGTTTTGGCAAGGATTACGCGGTGGGTGATGTACGAGTGACAGAATACCTGACGCGGATTACGGGTGATTACGACCGGGCGTATTATTCCGGGATAATGTATGAGCGCCGTGCAAAGGCCACTTTGGACAAGAGCGGTGTCGGAGCCTATGAGCTGTTTCGACAGGCGATGGACTGTTTCGAAAAGGCCGAAGGGATGCGTCCCACCGGAAATGACGACGCGATCCTGCGCTGGAACGGTTGTGCTCGGGTTATCAACCGCAACAAACTGGAGCCGCTTGAATCGGCCAGCGATTTCATCGAGTGAGGCGGCCTCAAGCGTTTTTGTTTCGTATGACTTATGATATTATTCGGGCGTTCGAAATTCGCATTTCAGTTATAAGTTCTATTTAAGATAACCTTCGTCAAGGAGTTAATAATGCCAGGAAAATTTGAGATCAAGACCGCCAAAACCGGTAAAGTCCATTTTAATTTGAAGGCCTCCAACGGCCAGATAATTTTGACAAGCGAAAAATATGAGACGCGTAAAGCAGCGGAGAAAGGCATCGAATCCGTTCGCAAGAATGCGGCCAACGACAAGCGCTTTGAGCGCAAGACCGCCAAGGACGGCTCTGCCTATTTCGTCTTGAAATCCTCGAACGGCGAACCCATTGGGAAGAGCGAGATGTACAAGACGGTAAAGTCGATGGAGAACGGGATCGCTTCGGTCGGTAAGAACGCTCCGGACTCTCCCGTCACGGACGCAAAATAGTTTGGTGAAGAGAATTTGAAGAGAATGCCCCCGCGAAGTTGGCTGGGGCTTTCGCTTTCTTAGTGAAGATCGATCATGAATTCAACAAACCGCGTTCGGACAGGGATCGAAGTTTTAGTTAACGATAGGATCGGGTCGCTAGGCGGTCAGCGAATAGGACTCGTTTGTAATCAAGCTTCTGTCTTACCGGATCTACGCCACGCGGCCGACGTGTTCTTTGAGCATCCTGATATTGACCTCACTACCTTGTTTGGGCCACAACACGGTATTCGCGGCGACGTTCAGTACAACATGATCGAGACCCCACACGTCCGCGATTCGCGAACCGGGAAAATGGTCTACTCGCTGTATAGCGAAACGAGGATACCGACCGAGGAAATGG
>JANNNS010000082.1:0-20644 GCA_031398645.1 Acidobacteriota bacterium | reverse complement strand
TCGTTCAAGAAGGCTTCGGCAAACGCACCGAAGATGCAGGAATTGCAGAAGAAGATAAAGGACATGCAGGCCAAGGGCGTCCCGACTGACGACCCGCGGATGCGTGAGCTGCAGATGCAGCAGCTGAAAATGACGAAGGACGCTCTGCCGATCGGCGGCTGTCTTCCGATGTTATTGCAGTTTCCGCTGCTGTTCGCTTTCTACACCGCGATCACGATCGCGCTCGATGCACGACAGGCTTCGTTCATGTGGATCCCGGATCTGTCGGCCGCTGATCCCTGGCATATCTTGGAGTTCGGCTTCGCCATATCAATGGTGCTGTCGATGAAGTTTACGCCGACCGCCGCCGCGATCACGCCAGAGCAGCAGATGCAGCAAAAGATGATGACCTGGCTGATGCCCGTCATGATGCTTTGGGTCATGTGGACGGCACCGGCCGGATTGCTTCTTTACTGGTTCTTCGGCAACATCGTCAGCTTTGGCCAGCAGATGTTGATCAACCGAATGAATAAGACCAACGAGCCGCCGGCAGCGGAAGTTGTCGATACGGTTCCCAAGAACGCGAAGAAGGTAAAGCCGAAGCTAAGCACGTCTTAATGTGAAAAAGTGAGTGAAAAAGTGAGTGACGCCTCCGGGAATGACGAAATCCTTTCACTTTTACCTTTTACACCTTTTCACTTTTACAAAGTTATGACCGAAACCTGCACGAACGCCGAAGCATTTCTCGCCGAGTTGGTAAACGACCTGGGCTTACAGCTCAATGTCTCAGCTGAAATGACCGACGAAGGCTGCCTGATCAACTTGCAGGGCGAAGATTCGCATTTTGCTCACGCCGAGAACGGAGAACTGCTCGACGCCTTCGAGACGCTGCTGTTTCAGATCTACGGCCGCCAGTTGGACCGCGAGCACCGGTTCGTTGTTGATGCCGATGGGTATCGCCAGACCCGCAAGAAAGAACTCCAGGCAATGGCAAGGTTTGCCGGTGATCAGGTAAGAAAGAATGGAACCCCGTTTACCTTCGGCGTGTTGAATTCGACCGAGCGAAGAATAATCCACACGACCCTTCAAGCCGAAGAGGACCTGACCAGCGAATCCGTCGGCGACGGCCGCGACCGCAGATTGCAGGTACGGCTGAAGTAATTCTTTACCACAGAGACACGGAGGGCACAGAGTAGCTTGACCTTCTCTGTGACCTCCGTGTCTCTGTGGTAAAACCTCTTTATGGCAGATACCATAGTCGCATTAGCAACACCGGTCGGCCGAAGCGGGATCGGTGTGATCAGGTTAAGCGGTCCTGAATCTCTCGCATTTGCATCTCGCCTCTGTTCCGACGAAGGTTATGACCCGGCCCCACGCCGGGCATCGCTAAAAACTGTAAAGGACGTCGAAACCGGCGAGGCGATCGACGAAGCGGTCATCACATACTTCCAAGCTCCCAATTCCTTCACTGGCGAAGACGTCATCGAGATAAGCTGCCACGGTTCCCCCGTTTTGCTCCGTCAGGTCATCGACAACTGTCTACAGCTTGGAGCGAGAATGGCTGAGGCGGGTGAATTCTCTTTGCGAGCCCTTGCCAACGGGCGCATGGACTTGAGCGAGGCCGAGGCGATCCGTGATCTGATCGACGCGCAGACGGCGGCTTCTGCTCGACAGGCAGTCAGGCAGATGAGCGGCGAGCTCTCTCGGCAAATTCAGCCGCTGAAGGACGAACTGTTGAGCGTGATAGTCGTTCTCGAATCGGCCCTCGAGTTTGTCGAGGACGATCTGCCGGCCACGCAAATGGACAGCCTGCGAAAGAGTCTTTCTGAGATCGCAACTGAAGCTGCGAGGCTTGCCGGCACCTTTCAGGCCGGGCATCTGATGCGCGAAGGCCTGCGTGCCGCCATAGTAGGACGCCCGAACGTGGGTAAATCGAGCCTGTTCAACCTACTTCTTGGCAGCGAACGGGCGATCGTGACCGACATCGCGGGCACGACGCGCGATCATCTTCATGAACGCATTGTCATCGAGAAAATTCCGGTCTCGCTCATAGATACAGCCGGATTACGCGAAACAAAGGATGCGGTCGAAAGCATCGGTGTCGAGCGAGCAAAGGCCGTCATGGCCGATGCTGATATCGTCATTGTAATGCTTGATTCAAGCGAACAAACCTCTGATGAGGACCGCGAAATACTCGAAAGTGTAAAGGACCTAACCTTCATAATTGCCCTGAATAAGATAGATAAGGTTCCGTCGACGGACATTGACCACATCGTCGCTGCCGAGCATTCGGCACTTGCCCCTCTTCGTGAAAAGATCGTTCCGATCTCCGCAAAGACCGGCGAAGGCGTAGACGACCTGAGACACGCGATAGTGGCACCTTTCATTACGCAAGAGCTAAACGCCGGCGGATTCCTGATAACTGACGCACGCCATCACGACCTACTGGCCAGGGCGACCTCCGAGATCCGCACCTCCGTCGAACAACTCGAACAAAAAATGAGCGAAGAGATCGTTCTCACCGGCCTTCACAACGCCCTTCGTTTCTTGGGCCAAATAACCGGCGAAACCACCACCGAAGACATGCTCACCCAGATCTTTTCAACTTTCTGCATCGGAAAGTAGGCTAATTTAGAGGGTCGTAAGGAATTCTTCTACTGCAACTTCCAGGGCACCGCCGATGGCGGAGCCGACGGGTTCGCCGGCTTCTACGGACCAGCCTTCGAATTTGCCGACTATGCTGCGGCCGATGGCTTCGTAGAGTGGCTCCTTGATGTATTTCCAGCCGTACACCAGGCGCCCGCTGATAATTACGCGGGGCACGCCGATACCCATAATGACGTTGGCGATGCCGATTCCCAGAAAATCTCCGATCTTCTCTAGCGTACGGCGGGACCGATTGTCGCCATTCTCGGCTTTACTGACTATTTCGACAAATCGCGGTACTGATTCTCCGCGGCTCGGTGGCCGGTCGCCAAGGTATAGCGATGCCGCCGACGCGGCCGATGCGTATTTCTCCCAACAGCCGCGGTTTCCGCACACACAGGGTTTGCCTCCCGCCACGATCGTCATGTGGCCAAATTCACCGGCAATACCTATCCCGCTACCGCGAAAGACCTCGCCGCCGATGACCAGGCCGACGCCAATACCTGTACCTGAACGCACAAGAATAAAGTTGGACATCAAGCCTTCATCCGTCCTACGGATGCGAACACGCGCCTCGTACATTGCAGCTGCGGTCGAGTCATTCTCAACGATTACCTTGACCGACTCGTTGACCTTAAGTTTTTCTCCGATCTGGATATTTTTCCAACCCAGGTTCGGCGCGTATAAAAGCTCCTTACGAGAAAAATCGGTCATGCCCGGCACGCTCACCCCGATAACTCGAAGTCTTCGGTCAGGATTGTTTTTGTAGATCCGCTCAATGCGCTCGCGAGCCATACGAAGAGCGAGCCCAGCCGTCGTCGGAGTTTCGAAATCCACTTCGTCCGATATTTCGCCGTTCAGGGAAATGAGGCCGACCTGAGACCGCCGAACGCCGAGGTTGAGTCCAATGAAATAATCCTGATCGTCAACAAAGGAAAGAACCCGGGATTTTCGTCCTTCTCCGCTCTGTGTTTCTTCTCGGATTAGGCCGGCGGCGATCAACGGCTTGATGTTGTCGGTTACGGTGCTTTTGTCGATCTCAAGCCGTTGCGCGAGGTCCGTCCGCGTCATCGGCTGTGCCGAACGAATAAGGCGAAGCAAAAGATTCCGCTTCCTGGTGAAACTCGGCTGCCCAGTGCCTTCCGCGTTAATGACCGATCTATGATTCATAACCTTGATTTATGAGCATTCTACAACGAATGAACCATGATTCATATATCGCTCCTTGAAGATTTAACATAGAGATTCCGCGTGGCTATTCACCTTTCCGCGATTTAGAATACAATTGGGTGAGGAGAGACCAAACAATGCTGCCAACCGATCCGAACCTGGAAATGGACTTTACGCTCGAATCTGAGAAGTCGGGTGTCATTGACGACCCTGCGTTTCAAATGCTGGTCCTTGGCGATTGGAGTGCGGACGGTTCGAAACACGACGTCGAGCGGCGAAAAGCTATCGAGGTCGACCGTGACAACTTCGACGACGTAATGAACGGGCTCGGGGTTAAGCTGGATCTTGATCTTAGTGATTCCCGGATCACTTTGGATTTCAGATCTCTCGATGATTTTCACCCGGACGAGCTATTCAAGCGCCTACCCCAGTTCGCGGAACTGCGCGAGCTGCGGAAACGTCTTCGAAATTCAGACACCTTTAACTCCGCCGCACGCGAGGTTCGCGAGTGGTTGCAGCCTGCGACACCAACTGTCGAACCGGCGGCTGCGGAAGTGCCTGCGGCGAGCGATAACCTGCTGGACGCGATCCTGGCTCAGCCGGAGGGAGGAGCGACAGCCCCAAAGCCGGCCATTTCGTCGGATATTTCAAAATTGATTAGCGAAGTCGTAAGTCCGCATTTGGTTGGAGTTGACGAGAACGAACAGTCAGCGATGGTGGCTGCCGTTGACGATGCCACAAGTGCGCTGATGCGCACGATCCTCCGCGATCGCCGATTTCAGCTATTGGAGGCAGCTTGGCGCGGACTTTTCTTCCTGGTCCGCCGTACCGACACGGGTTCTGACCTTCGGCTTTACATTTTGGACCTTACGAAAGAGGAACTGGCCGAAGACGTAAAGGCCGACGCTGCCATCTTCAAGCAGATCGCCGCTGGCCGTAATGGAGACCCGTTCGCGGCAGTGTTTGGAAACTACGCGTTCGCACCCTCGGTTGATGACGTGGCTGCTCTGATCAGGATTGGAAAGGCGGCAGCAGCAGTGCGGACGCCCTTTATCTCACATATAAGGCCTGAAGTATTGGGCATCGCATCATTGGCGGACCACCCTGACCCAGAGGATTGGGATCTGTCCGGTTCAAGCACCGAAGGAAAGCTCTGGGCTGCCCTGCGCGATCAGCCCGAGTCGCAGTTCGTCGGCCTGACGCTTCCGCGATTTTTGGCACGTCTGCCCTACGGAAGCGAGACCGAGCCTGCCGAAGCCTTTTATTTTGAGGAGTTTAAGGACGACTCAGGCCATGACGATTATCTTTGGGCAAACGGATGTTTTGCCGTTGCTCAGCTGCTCGGGCAAACCTACAGCGAGTTCGGCTGGGAGTTCGGCCAGCGGTTTATGCAGGATATTTCGGGTTTACCGCTGCATGTTTATAAGCAAAATGGGCAGAGCGTTTATCAGTCCTGCGCCGAGGTTCAGCTCAGCCAGAATGCGGCGGAAGAACTTGCGGATCACGGCCTTATGCCGATCGTTTCATTTAAGAATATGGACCAGATCCGGTTGACGCGGTTTCAGTCGATCTCTGATCCTGTGAAGGGTTTGAAAGGTAGGTGGAAATAAGTGGCGTCGCCAAGTGGTAGACTTAGAAGTAAGAATGTTTGACGAAAGTTTCGACGTGATCGTTATAGGTGCCGGGCATGCTGGATGTGAGGCTGCTTCAGCCGCCGCGCGCCTTGGTGCCGAGACTGCCCTCGTCACTATAAATCTAGACCTGATCGGGCAAATGTCATGCAATCCGGCAGTGGGCGGAATCGCTAAAGGTCATGTTGTCAGAGAGATAGACGCCTTGGGCGGGATCATGGGCCGGGTCATAGACCGCACTGGCATCCAGTTTCGGCTGCTAAACCGTTCACGCGGGCCTGCGGTACAGTCGCCCAGGGCCCAAGCTGACCGCAGCCTATATCGGACCGAGATGCGGCGTGTCCTTGAAGCTACATCGAACCTCTATCTTCGCCAAGGGGTTGTTGTGGGCCTAATTGTTGAAAAAAATGTAGTTACCGGCGTCGAGATGCAGGACACACGCCGGTTTGGGGCAAAGGCGGTAGTAGTGGCCACGGGTACTTTCCTGAACGGTACGATCCATACGGGGGATCAGACGTTTTCGGCCGGCCGTGCAGGAGAACCTGCTTCGATCGAACTGGCTAACGCCCTAAGGGATCAAGGCTTTCCGGTCGGAAGGCTAAAGACAGGAACGCCGCCGCGGCTTGATGGACGGACGATAGACTGGGACGCATTCGAAGCACAACCGCCCGATGAGAAGCCGGTCGCCTTCTCATTTGCCACCGAGAAAATTGAGCAACCACAGATACAGTGTTTCATTGGATACACAACGACGCAGCTTCACCAGACGATCCGTGACAATCTGCACCGGTCTCCGCTCTATTCAGGCAAGATAAAGGGCGTCGGTCCGCGGTATTGTCCCTCGATCGAGGATAAGGTGGTCAAGTTTGCTGACAAGGATCGCCATCAGCTATTTCTTGAGCCAGAAGGACATAACACGCACGAGGTTTACCTGAACGGCTTTTCGACATCGCTCCCCTCCTCGTTACAGCTTGAGCTTCTGCGAATGGTCGAGGGATTTGAATCTGTTCAGATCATCCGCCCTGGATACGCGATCGAATATGATTTTGTTGATCCCCGGGAGTTGAGGCCAACAATGGAATCAACGCGGATGGGCCGCCTTTTCTTTGCCGGGCAGATCAACGGCACGACCGGATACGAAGAGGCCGCATGCCAGGGTCTTTTGGCCGGGATCAACGCTGCGTGCCTGGTTCAGGGCCGGGAAAGCTTCACTTTGGGCCGCGACGAGGCTTATATTGGTGTGCTCGCCGACGATCTGATCCAGCATGGAGTAGACGAGCCCTATCGACTGTTTACGTCAAGGGCCGAGGCACGGCTGAAACTCCGGCATGACAACGCTGACCAACGTCTTTCTCCCAAAGGCAAGGAACTTGGCCTGGTAGGTGAGGCCGATTGGGAGCGATTCAGCGCAAAACGCGATCGCGTGGCAAATCTGCGGAATGTTCTGGACGAAACGCGGTTCAAGCGTTCGTCGGTGGAGTACGCCAGCATTTCTCAAATGTTGGGGTGTGATCTTGGCGACTCGTTCACATTGTCGCACCTTGCTATGCGCCAAGGAGTTCATTCTGAGCTTGTTCAAAGGATATTGCCTGATGAGGTGCGGAAGGGCGTTAACATGGTCGAACTTGAAACGGCATTGGCGGACTCGCTGTACAGCGGCTACATAGCAAAGCAAGATCTCGCGACCGAACGGGTTAACCATCATGATTCTTTGAAGGTGCCCAAAAGCTTCCAATTTGCCGCGATCGGCGGCCTTTCAGCCGAAATGGTCGAGCGGCTTGAGCGGGCGCGTCCGCAGACATTTGCTCAGGTACGACGTATTCCTGGGCTTACACCGGCAGCTGTTTCCTCGGTTTTGGTCCACTTGACCGCGAGCAAACCTCAATATCCATCTAAAAATTAGCTGAGTTGTGGTACGTGCCACTTTTCATCTCAAATAATGTGGCACGTTCCACATTATCCTGAAACCCGCGATCAGCCTTACACCTCGACACATCGCTGTGATAACTTAATAGCTGTCAAAATAAATCCGTTATGGGTCGAATAATTGCGGTCGCAAATCAAAAAGGAGGTGTCGGCAAGACGACAACTTCCATAAACCTCGCCGCCGCGTTGGCGTTGGAGAAGCGGAAAGTTCTGCTGGTCGATGCAGATCCGCAGGGCAACGCCACCTCAGGCGCCGGGATCGAGCGCTCGGCCGAACGAAGAAACCTCTATCACGCGCTCGTCGCAGGCGATGCGGTGAGAGATCTGGTGCTGCCGACAGAAATACCCACGATGTGGGTCTTACCGTCCGACAAGAATCTTGCCGGTGTCGAGATCGAGCTAAGCTCTTCCGAGGACCGGGCAAAATTACTCCGAAACTTACTGGAACCGATCAAGGATTATTTTCACTTTATTATTATCGATTGCCCTCCATCGTTGGGCGTGCTCACCGTCAACGGCCTGACGGCGGCAGATTCTATCCTCGTGCCCGTACAGTGCGAGTACTTCGCACTCGAAGGCGTAACTGAGCTGTTTGATACACTTACGCGGCTAAAAAGAGAGTTGAATCCACTTCTAACTGTCGAGGGGCTGCTATTGACGATGTTTGACGAGCGAACCAATTTATCGACCGCTGTGGCAAAAGATCTTCGCGATTTTTATGGATCTCAGGTCTTGAACACAGTGATACCGAGGAACGTGAGGTTGGCTGAGGCGCCGAGCTTCGGTAAGCCGATCCTGTTGTATGACCCGCGGTCACGGGGAGCTGAAGCCTATAGTCAACTCGCGAAGGAGATCATTACCCATGGTTAGACAACCGCTGGGCCGAGGCCTGAGCGCCCTCCTAGGTGACGAAAAGCCTAAGGATAACATTCTCGAATTAGGAATCGACCAGATCCAGCCAAATTCGGAGCAGCCCCGAACCCGTTTTGAAGAGACGGCGCTTGCCGAGCTATCTCAGTCAATAAAGGCAAACGGAATCGTTCAACCGATCGTAGTTAGGAGGAAAGGCGACGCCTATCAGATCGTCGCAGGCGAGCGACGCTGGCGGGCGGCACAAAAGGCCGGATTGCGGAATGTTCCGGTAGTGGTTCGCGAGGTAGCCGATGAAAAGCTGCTCGAACTGGCGTTGATCGAGAATATTCAAAGACAGGAGCTTAATCCGATCGAAGAGGCTCGGGCATATCGCAAACTGATTGATACTATTGGACTTACGCAAGACGTTGTCGCCGAAAGAGTGGGTAAAGAACGGTCTCTTATTTCAACCGCGCTTCGCCTTCTCCGGCTTCCCGATGAGATCCTGAAAATGATCGAAGCGCAGAAGATCTCGGCCGGACACGGCAGGGCCCTGCTGATGGCCGAGGATCCTACAGAACAGCGGCGAGTTGCCAAGGCGATCGTAGCCATGTCATTGTCCGTGCGGGAAACCGAACGGATGATCAAGCGTCCGGTGAAGACGAGCCGACAAAATGCTGATACAAAACGAGTTAGCGGTGGACGAGATGCAAATGTAATTGCCGCGGAGACGAAACTGCGGAGAAAATTGGGAACCAGTGTGAACATTCTTCCGTCTAAGACTGGGGTCGGTGGAAAGGTCGAGATCGAATATTATTCTATGGACGATCTTTCTCGGGTATACCAACTGATCTTGGATAGCGGAACTTGAGTGTTATCAACAGTTTACGCGGTCTTAGGTGAGGTAAGGCTTTGTTCTTATTTATTTTCGAATCCATAGGCACGGCTGAGTTGATCATGATCGGCATAGTAGCGCTGATCTTTCTCGGCCCGCGCAAGCTGCCGGAGATCGCCCGAAAAATGGGCAAGATCGTGGCAGATTTCCGCAGTACTACCAACGATTTTAAGCAAACCTGGGAGCGCGAGGTCAATTTTGAAGAAGAAGCGAAGGCCATAAGATCGCTGGGAGACGATCCGACTCCAGCGACCGTACCAGCTAGCATCCATACGGCCGGCATTTCGGCCCCTGTGATCAAAGAAATTGACCCTGGCACTTTTCCCGAAGCGGCAGCGGCGGGAGAGATCAGCAATGGGTTAGGGCAGGATGACGCGGCGGAATCTGCTGAGACCGAAGAAACTGCGGCAGATGCGCCCCTCTCGGACAAAAAGAATTGGCTCTGACAGATCAGGTAATAATGGACGAATTGGAAAAAGGTGATAACGATGAACTGGGCTCACAGATGTCCTTTCTCGACCATCTGGACGAGCTGCGAAAGCGGCTCGTAAATTCAGTAATCATTATAGTTATAGCGTTTGTCGTTTGCTTTTATTTCTCGGATGATATTTTCGCCTTTCTCGAAGTTCCTGTCCGCAGAGCCCTCTCGGAGGCTCAGCGGCGAGACGTACCGGTTACCGGCCTTACGGGGAATGAACAGGTTCTGCCGCTAACAAGCCTTAAAGAAGGCGACCGCGGACGATTCGTCTTCTCAGAATCGACAAAACTCGGGACCGGAGTACTCCAGCCCGGGGCGTCGGTTGATTCGGTGGTAGTAGCCGATACAAACGGGCAACTCTCTCTTTTCACGGATGAGCCGATATACACCAACACCGCGATCATTCCGAAGGGTGTAAGGCTGCCGGTTGAATTGGGGGCAAACGCTAAAAATGTTGGGCTCAGCGATGAAAAGCTGATCGTAACTACCGCACAAGAATCTTTCACGCTCTACGTTACCGTATCACTCTATGCCGCAATCGCGATCTCGATCCCACTGCTTCTTCTGCAGGTATGGGGCTTTATTTCTCCGGCACTTTATCGCCACGAACGGGCGTATGTAACCCCGTTTGTACTTTTGTCGAGCATTTCATTTATCGGCGGAGCGGCCTTTGCTTACTACATTTTATTTCCACCGGCGGTGGGCTACCTGCTCGGTCTCGCCGAAGAGTTTCGGCCGCTGCTCAGGGCAACTGACTATTTTGACCTGATCACGCTGATAATGCTGGCGATGGGTTTGATCTTTCAAATGCCTGCAATTACGTACGTTTTGGCACGCATCGGCATAGTTTCCGCACCGTTTTTGATCAAAAGCTGGAAGATCGCCCTGATCGTGATCCTTATCGTCGCGGCCGTCGTTTCGCCTACCGGCGACATACCAAACCTCATGCTTTTCGCCACCCCGATGATGGCCCTATACGCGGTTTCGATCTTCATTGCATGGGTCTTCGGCAAGAAACGTACCGCTGAAGAGCCCGTTTGATCCTTCGACTCCAGAAAATGCAACCGGGAACCGTGTTTTTGCATCTTGAACTATTAGGCAGAACTGTCTAAAATCCAAGATGCTTATAAGTGTGTAGATTCGGGAGTGTCCGACAATATATCGAGCAGGAGTTTTTGCTGTATGTTCAAGTTGAAATTGGTTAAGAATGTTGCGACGGGCATGTTGATCATCGCTACCGGTGCGTCGGCTGCTTTAGCTCAGAAGGACAAGGATAAGAAGGACGAGGCGTCGCAGGACATTTCGACCAAAGTCCGAAAAGTAACCCCTGAGTTAAAAGAGGCTTACAAGAAGTGGCGCAACACCGACGTTGCATACATTATTACTAAGGAAGAGAAACGTGCTTTCGACGCCCTGACCACCGACGAAGAGCGTGAGAACTTCATCGAGAATTTCTGGCGTCGCCGCGACCCGAACCCGGACACGGAAGAGAACGAATATCGCGAAGAGTATTACGAACGCATTGCCTACGCGAACCAACACTACACTTCAGGCATTCCCGGCTGGAAAACAGATCGCGGCCGTATTTACATCGCTTGGGGTAAGCCCGATTCGATCGAGGCCCATCCGTCCGGCGGTTCTTACGACCGTCCAAGCTATGAGGGCGGCGGATCGACCACAACGTATCCGTTCGAGATATGGTTCTACAGGCACCTCGACAATGTAGGTGACGGTGTCGAGATCGAGTTCGTTGACCCTACCGGAACCGGTGAGTATCGCATCGCGCGAAACGCGAACGAAAAGGATGCTCTCCTAATGGTTCCCGGTGCTGGAATGACTACCGCAGAACAGCTCGGGCTTTCAGACAAGGGTGATCGCATCAGTGGAACTGGGCAAACGACCTTCGGGCGGGAACAGGATTCACCTTTCCGCCGAATGGAATTGATCAGCAATCTTCAGCGTCCCCCGCAAGTAAAATTCGGTGACCTTCAGAGTATAGCCGGCGGTGACTCAGGCCTGTTGTTCGATAAGGATCCGCTTCAGTTCGAATTACGTGTCGACTTTTTCCGGCAGTCGGATGATCGTGTAATTGCTGCCTTTACCGTTCAGACGGATAATAAAGCACTAACGTTTGAGAGCCTGGGAGGCCTGCCCACGGCCAGAATGAACATCTTTGGAAGAATTACCGCTGTATCAGGGAAACGCTCGGGAATCTTTGAGGATTCGGTAACTACCAGTTCGACGAGTGCCGAGCTCGCCGAAATGCGGGATAAAAAATCGATCTACCAAAAGGCTGTCGCTTTAACGCCGGGCACCTACAGGGTGGATGTTGTTGTTCGTGACGTAAATACAGGCAACCGAGGCATAGTTAATCAAGGATTTACGGTGCCGCGTTATGACGAGAAGAAGTTGTCTACTTCTACAATGATCCTTGCCTCGAAAATGCGCTCGACAAATGAACGCGACATCGGCGGAATGTTCGTAATCGGAAACGCGAAAGTGATCCCGAATCTCTCGGGCGAATACAAACAGGGCCAGGATGTGGGCGTGTACATGCAGGTTTACAACGCCGGCATCGATCAGACGACTCTCCGTCCGGCGGTCGATGTTGATTATGTCCTTGTTAAAAATGGCAAGGAAGTTTTCCGTCAGCCTGAAGACTGGAGCGGTTTGAGCGACTCCGGTCAGCGTCTGACCCTTGCACGGCTCTTGCCGACTCAGGGCCTGCCGACCGGCGAATACGAACTGAAGATCCTAACAAAGGATCGGGTTGGCGGCCAGGTTATTGAGAATAAGAGCAAGTTCACTATTTCTCAGTGATGCCAGTCAGCTTTTGAAAGGACCAGGGCCGATGCGGACATCCCGTGTCGGCCCTGACTGTTATTCACGGACCCTTACTTCGATCAGGTTCTGAGATCTGCCCTCGCTCGTCGCGAAAAGTGATCTTCCGTCCGCAGAATAGCCGATCGCTTCACCTTGCGTCCGATCTCCGAGGTCGATAGTCACCGGCTTTTGCTTCCATATCTCGTCAAACGCTTCGGCGTCGTTCGCAAGACTGAACTCATAGGCAGCGAAATAATCGCAGAGGACGATCCTCTTTCCATCGGGAGCAATGTCTCCGCCGGTCAAAAAGCCATTGGGTATGGCCGGAACCACGATCTCACCGATCCGCTCTGCGGTGACCGGCCCGTCACCAAATGCAGGCCGAATGCGGTAGACCCCTGCGCCCGAATCGCGGCGTTTTGTCACCACGTATAAAATGCCCGAGGTCGGATGCACCATCAGCGTTTCCGCGTCCTGCCGTTCATCAGGATAAGAGAACGTCAGAAGCTCAGCCTCGGCCGTAGTCGCAGGTTCTTTGCGGGATGTACCCCGCTTGGCATCGTCCACGCTGGGCTCTTCGACCCTGTAGATCCGATGTTCCCCTCGCGGATCTTTGCGCCCGTTGCCGATATCGCCGATGTACAGAAAGCACGAACCCGACTCATCCTTTGCGGAGGCAATATCCTCCCAGTCCACATTCTCCGCATTCTCGACCTTCCACGTGCCAAGATCGCGCCCTTTGGGGTCAATGGCATATAAGTATGGACCGTCGCCCGAATCATTGTGTGTCCACAAAACATCCGGCTGACATTTCGAAGAAGTGATGCCGCTGCTCTCCTTTATTTCGTCGGATTCGACCCTGCCTGTTTCGATCGGCTCGCCAAAGCGCGATCTTTCACGGTCGAACGTCGGGGCCTTGCCGCCGCTCACTGGATCGTGTCCGCACGATGCTGCGAGAAATGAAACCGCGGTACAAAATATGACAATCAGAACTTTTTTGGTTATAGTTTTCTTCGGCATACGTCGATGTTCGTGGATTATAACGTACCGCTTCCTGCGGAAGTTCAAAACATTCTGATAGATATGTTCGTACTGCCATTAGGTTTAACTGATGATCGTTGGAACTGAATGGCTGATAGAAGCCGAGGGGTGTGATCCGAACAAGTTGCGGGACGAATCCGTCCTTCGCGACGTATTTGCGCGCATCATCGCCGACCTAGGGCTGAAGGCTATCGATTCCGTTTGGCACAAGTTTGACGGCGAAGGTGGTGTGACCGGAATGGTCGCACTGACGGAATCACATCTTGCCTGCCACACCTATCCGGAACACGGTATCGCGACCTTTAATCTTTATTGTTGCCGGACACGCCCGGAATGGGCTTGGGAGCAGAACCTGCACCAATCTCTCCGCTCAGGCCTTGTCCGCGTAACCAAGATCGAGCGAGGCGGATCTCAGGACTCAGATACAAAGTTTCAGATCGCCGGAGGTGAAAACTGAGCGTTCTCCAGGCGAATTGTCCATCGTGTGCCGGCCCGGTCGAGTTCAAGGCCGGATCGACCATCGTTCTTGTCTGTCCATATTGCCGCTCGGCCCTTGCGCGGACCGACCGCGGCCTTAGCGACCTTGGAAAGGTAGCCGAGGTAGCCGAATCAGAATCACCGCTCAAGCTTGGCTTGAAAGGCACGTACAACGGTAATCGATTCGAGCTAACGGGCCGTGCCCAGCTGCGTCATTCGATGGGCGGCTTTTGGGACGAATGGTACGCCACCTTCTCGAACGGCTGGGTCGGCTGGCTGGCCGAGGCGCAGGGGAAGTTCTATCTCACCTTTTACCAGCCGCTCCCTGAAGGCCGCGTCCTTCCTTCGTTCGACGCACTCCAGATAGGACAGATCGTTCAGGAAATACCAGCCCAAACCGGCATGATCGTTGCCGAAAAGGGAACGGCAACTTCAGTAGCTGCGGATGGTGAGATCCCGTATCAATTCGTTCCAAACGAGCAAAGCCAGTACGCTGACCTGACCGGTAGGAATAACGCGTTTGGAACCATCGATTACGGTGTATCTCCGCCTTGGGTTTTTCTCGGAAGCCAGGTAACACTTGCCGACCTCGGCCTCGCTGACGCTCGTCCTGCGGAGCGAAAGGCCCGTGCAGTTTCGGCCGCTGCGATGGGCTGTCCCAATTGCGGTGGACCGCTCTCATTGACGGCTCCCGATAAAGCGGAACGCGTCACTTGCCCGAACTGTAACTCTCTGCTCGACGTAAATCAGGGAAATCTCTCTTATCTAAAGGCCCTTGTTCCTACAAAAGCAGACACGAATTTTGTTCTCCCGGTCGGTGCTGTAGGCACTTTCCCGGGCGATATTAAGCTCCGAATAATCGGCGCTGTTGTGCGAAGTGTCCAGATCGACGGCGTTCATTACTACTGGCACGAATATCTGCTGTAC
Source organism: Acidobacteriota bacterium (assembly GCA_031398645.1). Taxonomy (GTDB): domain Bacteria; phylum Acidobacteriota; class Blastocatellia; order Pyrinomonadales; family Pyrinomonadaceae; genus OLB17. The sequence continues at coordinate 5,799 of JANNNS010000082.1, read as the reverse complement.
AGCGCTCCAGTAGGTTTTAGATGGCTTGTCCACTCCGACAACCATTGGAATTTTGTCGAGCCGGTTAACCCCGCAGAAGTCGAAGCGTCGATGGGAAGCACGCTCTTCACGTCCGTCCCGACGATGGTCAACTACAACGGAAAGAGGTACAAGATCTTCCAGGATGCTCAGGCCGTCGTCGAATATGTAAAGGGAGAGTTCTACTGGCGTGTCGAGCAAGGCGAGACCGTTCGGGCCGTCGACTATATTTCCGCCCCGGTGATGCTTTCGCAGGAAGTGACTGCGAACGAGGTAAACTGGTCGGCCGGAACTTATCTCACGAATGCCGAGGTAGAGAAAGCATTTGGCGTGACCGGCCTGCCAAAGCCTTGGTCAGTCGGGCCCAATCAGCCATTCACCGGCCAATTCTATTACACGTGGGGGCTGCTGCCGCTGGTCCTCTTATTCGTAGTCGCGATCTTCATGATCCCGCTGACAGGCCTCACGAGCACCGTCCTTAACCAGCAGATCACACTGCCGCCCATGGCAAATGCGACAACACCGCAAGTCGCGTTCAGCAACGCCTTCGACATCAAAGGCAGCCGAAACATAAAGATCTCGGCATCGGCTCCTGTCAATAATTCGTTCGCGGATCTAGATGTCGATCTCATCAATGAGCAGAGCCAGGAGATCGAGTCAGTTAATATCCCGATCGAATATTACACAGGCACTGATAGCGACGGTGCATGGTCCGAAGGCGGTCAGTCACAGGACGCGACGATATCTTCATTGCCGGCCGGCAAGTACACCCTCCGCGTAGAAGGAACGTGGCAGAACACGGGCCAGTCAATGCCGATCAGCGTTCGCGTCGAACAGAACGTCATAAGAGGCGTGAATTTTATCTGCGCTCTGTTGGTCTTGATGATAGTTCCCATCGTCGGAATACTTAGGAAGTTTACTTTTGAATCCGCTCGCTGGAAGGACAGCATGTTCGGCTCTGCTGCGTCCGGATCGGATGATTCCGAGTAATTGTTATGTTGAAAAAACTATATCTTGTATTTGGAATGGGCGTGCTGCTTCTTTATTCGACCGCGGCATGGTTCGGCTGGGAACTTGCCAACTCGGGAAGTAAATCGCGGCTTGGCGTTCCATTTATTTATTCAGGATTTCGTGGAGGAAAATAATGCTCGATCTGTTAACTAAATCGCCGGTGCTAGGGATGATCGTCGAAATGGACAAGCTCTTGCCCGTTCTGCTAACTACGATCGTCTTTGTTGCCATCGGACTTATCGTTTTCGCGGTGGCGTTCTTTATCGTAGTCATCGTGTCACCGTTCTCGGTCAAGAAAGAGATCGAAGACGACCAGAATACGGCTCTCGCGATAATCATAGGCTCACTGATCATCGGTATAGCTCTGATAATCTCGTCGGCGATCCAAGGAAATTGAGACCTGAGGGTGAGGGCGGAAGGATGAAGGATGAAAGCCTTGTTTTACTTCATCCCTCACCCTTCCGCCCTCATCCCGTATGAAACGCACCCCGCTACTTTTCCTCAATGTGATCATCATCGCCACGTGCGGGCTGATCTATGAGCTTCTCGCTGCCACGGTCTCCAGCTATGTGCTGGGCGATTCGGTCACACAATTCTCTCTCATTATCGGTGTCTATCTTTCGGCAATGGGCGTCGGGTCATACCTGTCGCGCTATATCGACAAAAACGTCGCCGAGAAGTTTATTGACATCGAACTCGCCGTCGCTGTTGTCGGCGGCTTTTCCGCACCACTTCTGTTTCTGACCTTTGCCTACGTTTCATATTTCGGGATAGTGCTTTACACAATGGTGTTCATCATAGGAACACTCGTCGGCCTCGAGATACCGCTGCTGATGCGTATCCTCAAGGACGAACTGGATTTCAAGGAACTTGTGTCTCGGGTGCTCGCCCTCGATTACGTCGGTGCGCTGGTCGCTTCGCTTCTATTTCCTATATTTCTCGTTCCAAAGCTTGGCTTGAATCGTACATCGCTCTTGTTCGGAATGCTCAATGCAGGCGTTGCGCTGTGGGCGACGTGGCTGCTTGAGCCGCTTGTGGGAAAGCGCAAGCTCGTCACCCTTCGGGTCAAAGGCTTCATCGTTCTCATCCTCCTCGGAATAGCTCTGATCAAAGCTGACCGGCTGACGACCCTCGCTGAGGACGGCCTGTTTACGGACAACATCGTCTATGCAAAAAGCTCGCCGTATCAGCGGATCGTTGTAACAAAGGGAAAGACCGGCCACGCGCTTTTTCTGAACGGGAATTTGCAGTTCAATTCCTTTGACGAGTACCGCTATCACGAAGCCCTCGTTCATCCCGCTTTCGCTGCCTTTAATGGCGAAGCGAAACGCGTGCTCATACTCGGTGGTGGTGACGGCCTCGCCCTTCGCGAGATCTTGAAATATAAGTCAGTCGAATCGGTCGATCTCGTCGACCTCGATCCGATGATGACCGGCCTCTCGAAAGCCTTTCCTGCGTTGGACGACCTTAACGAGCATTCCTTTGACGACCCGCGAGTGAAAGTTAAAAACGGCGACGCATTTGTCTGGCTCGACAACAACAGCCTTGAGCCCTTCGACATCGCTATAATCGATTTCCCCGACCCGAACAACTTTGCACTCGGCAAGCTATACTCCACGCGCTTTTACCAGCTATTGAAGCAGAAGCTAAGGCCCGACGCCGCCGTCGTAGTACAGTGCACTTCACCGCTGATCGCTCGTCGATCGTATTGGTCGATCATTCGAACACTCGAAGCATCCGGCTTTGTCGTCAAGCCTTTCCAGACGACCGTGCCAAGTTTCGGCGTTTGGGGTTACGCTCTAGCAAAGCTCCAGCCCTTCGAAGCTCCAAAACAGCCCGTAGCAGGCGTCGAGCTAAAGTTCCTTAACGAATCCTCGTTTCCGGCGATGTTCGATTTTCCATCCGATATGACTATGCCCTCGGAGGAGATAGAGATAAATCGCTTGGACAATCAGGCGCTTGTAAGATATTACGAGACCGAGTGGCGGCGGTTTGAATAAGGGTACAAACTTCTATTTAAGTGAAAAGTGAGAAGACATAAGGGATATGGCTGATCCGTTGAAAGACAAGGCGTTTGCCGTGCGCATCATGAAGCTTGCTGAATATCTTCAGCGAGAACACAAAGAATTTACGGTATCGAGAAAGGTCCTCGATTCGGGTGTAAGCATTGGGCTTTTCATTGAGGAGGCGGCAAGGAGAGAATCGGGCAGACTTTCAGCAAAAGTACACCATCGCAAATAAGGAGGCGTTCAAGACAAATTACCTTTTGCGACTCATAAACGGTGGCGGTTTAATCAACGACGAACACGCTCGTTCAATGTTGGATGATTGTGAGGAACTTCAAAAAATGCTTACCTCGGCAGTCAAAACAACCGAGAGACACTCAACTAACTTATTCCTTTTCACGTATCACTTTTCACTTATTCCGAATGAATCTCTCACGCAGAGAACTCCTAACTAGCTTCCTCGGGGCGCCATTTGCCATGGCTGCATGTCGAGACGCACCCCGACGATTTCCCGATGGCGAGATAGTTGGGCAAAGTGCCTCATTAGGCCACATTCTGCGAGAGAACCGGAGCTTCGAAGTTCCGGCGGATAGCTGGCAGACGGTCAAGATCGCGATCGTCGGCGGCGGCATCGCCGGCCTGTCGGCAGCCTGGAAGCTGCAAAGGTTGGGCGTCAATGACTTCGTATTGCTTGAGCTTGAAAAGGAGATCGGCGGAACGTCACGCAGCGGCGTTGGAAGTCCAGTAAGCTATCCTTGGGGAGCACACTATCTGCCGGTGCCGTTCGAAGAGAACCGCGACCTGCGGGAACTGCTCGGAGAAATGGAAATATTGATGGGCGGCGGGTCGTTTAGCCTAGGCGTCATTCCCGAGCAATATCTTTGCCGCGATCCTGAAGAGCGTGTCTTTTACAAAGGCCGCTGGTACGACGGGCTTTACCTTCACGCCGGCGAGAGTGAAGAGGACAAACGCCAATATGCGGCGTTCCAACTAGAGCTGGATCATTGGATCAACTGGAAAGACGCAAGAGGGCGACGGGCATTTGTCGTACCCTCTGCATTCTGTTCCGATGATGGCGAGGTGACATCGCTCGACAAGATCACGTTCGCCGAATGGCTCCGGCAAAAAGGGTTCACATCCGAGCGGCTTATCTGGTATTGCGATTACGCGTGCCGCGACGATTACGGTTTGAAACTTGAGCAGACATCCGCCTGGGCCGGCCTGTTCTATTTCTGCTCGCGAGTACGAATGAGCGGCGACGAATCGCAGCCGTTCATTACATTTCCGGAAGGCAACGGCCGGTTCGTCACTCATCTTTTCGATAAAGTGAAGGACCGCGTACTTAAAGATCACGCTGGCGTCTCGATCATCCCTAACGACAAAGGCGTCGATGTCATTTCGCTTCACGGCAACGAGCTTCGCGGATTTCACTGCGAAAAAGTGATCTTTGCATCGCCGATCTTCACGGCTCCGTATGCGATTCGCGGATTTGCCGAGAATGCTGGTTTCGCAGCCTCAGAATTTCAGCACAACGCGTGGTTCGTTGCTAACCTGTTTTTGAAGGATCGGCCGAAGCCGCGTTTTACAAAGGATTTCCCGCTTGCGTGGGACAACGTTCTTTACGAGAGCCCATCGCTTGGTTATGTGAACGCAACGCACCAGAAAGGCATCGACTATGGTCCGGCTGTCTGGACGTATTATTACCCGATGTGCCACGAGGAAAATGGCCGGACAAAACTCTTTAACTTCGAATGGCGTGATCTTGCCGACGTTTGCCTGACCGACATGTCCCGCGCGCACCCCGAGATCTATGACCTTACCGCGCGAATAGATATAATGCGATGGGGCCATGCGATGATCAGCCCGCGGCCAAACTTTATCTGGAGCGGCGTTCGCGAAAAAGCAGTGCAGCCCTTTCGAAACGTCCACTTCGCTCATACAGATCTCAGCGGGATCGCATTGTTCGAGGAGGCGTTCTATCATGGATTGCGTGCTGCAGAGGAGGTAAACAGGCAGACACATGGCCGGTAGCGAGTGCCCGTTTTCGGCCCAGGTGAGTCGTCCAAACGCTCGGGGATATCCACGGCTCCCGTCTCTCCAGGTCCTTTTTCCAGTCGAGGCGTCGGCATCGCGTTGTTCGAAAAGAGGTGCTTTTCGTGATTTGATGGGGTTTTGCTGGATGAAGAAGCGTTTGAGTCGAGAAGAGTTTTTTGAGGTTGTCGAGGCCTTATGTCGAAGGCCAAAAGGGTATACGCCGAGCGGTTCCTTTAACGAAGTAATATGTTTTCTGGAGGGTTACGCTCTAGGAGCAGACCTCGACGACAAGCAATATCACAGTAGGACAGCGCCATTTCGGAAATGGTTAACGTTTAAGCTTGCGAATGAAGAAGTTACAGAAGACTGGGAAAGTATATTTCCCCTCAACTGGGATGAAATTCTAGAGCACTTTTCCTCTGAATCTGAGGCACTTCCACAGATTTCTCTACTTTACTCGGAGTATTGTGAATTTCGGGCACAACGGGCTAAGTGAAGAACGCAAGCGATTTAACAAAAAACAGGTGGCTCTTTTCCCGAAACATCGACCTCTCGGTCTTTCTCGGGAGTGCGGTCGTGTCTTTGCTTCTTCTTGCGGTCGGTTGGCGGGTTGGGATACTGAACGACGATTCGCCGGATTGGACGTGGATCTCGGCGGTGCTGCTCATCGATGTGGCTCATGTTTGGTCAACCTCATTCCGGGTCTATTTTGACGTTGAAGAATTCAAGC